>DASUHB010000028.1 GCA_036273715.1 Gemmatimonadaceae bacterium | reverse complement strand
GCCGACTCGGCTTCTGGAAGGCCGGCATACATGCGCCAGTTGCGCCACATACCGTCCCAAACGCGCAGCGCGGCGAAGACGGGTGACACCAGGGGTAGACGGCGATGGGCGTCTTGCTCGAGGAGCAGAACCCGGTCACGTCGGCGGTCGGGGATCCGTTCACTCGTACCTCAAAGCTTCGATCGGATCGAGCCGGGCGGCTCTTTGCGCGGGGTAGAGGCCGAAGGCGATCCCGACCAGGGCGCTGAACGAGGCCGCGATGAGCACGATATCTGGTTCGATCAACACGGGCCAACCGAACTGGAAGGCGAGTGCCCGCGCGCCAGCAACTCCGAGAGCAATGCCCAGGGCGCCGCCCAGCATCGACAAGGAGAACGCTTCGACCAAGAATTGCGCCCAGATCTGCCGCGGCTTCGCGCCGACCGCCATGCGCAAGCCGATCTCTCGCGTTCGCTCGCTGACGCTGACCAACATGATGTTCATGATCCCGATGCCGCCGACGAGCAGCGATACCGTCGCGATGCCGGCGAGCAGCAAGCCGAATACCTGGGTGGTGTCCTGAAACGCATTTAGGAAGTCGGACTGGTTGCGAATTTCGAAATCATCGGGGCGGCCAGCCGGCAGGCGGTGCTCGCGCCGCAGAATCCGTTGGATGTCCGCCATGGTCTCGGTGATCTGCGATTCGCTCGCCGCCAGCACGTTGATCGAGCGCAGATACTGCGTGTCCATCACGCGGAAGCGCGCGGTGTTGAGCGGGATGAGCACCTGGTCGTCGGGATCGTTGAAGCCGGAGGCGCCGCCCTTGGGAGCGGTGATGCCGATCACCTGGAACTCGATGCCGCTGATGCGAATGCTCTGTCCAACGAGCGAGTTGCCGTTGCCCGGGTCGAGATTGTCGGCGGTCGTGGCGCCGAGCACCGCGACGCGCTTGCGGCCGTCGTCGTCGCTGCGGTCGAACATTCGCCCGGTGCCGATGGTGTATTTCCGCACGTCCAGATAGTTGGGCGTGGTGCCGATGACGTTGGTCGAGGTGTTCGTGTTGCGCCACTGGACCTGCAACTGGCGCGTCATCTCCGGCTCGACGCCGGCGAATGCGTTAGGCGGCGGCGGGCCCTTGGTTTCGAGCGCGTCGGCATCGCTCACCTGCAGCCGGGCGCGGTCGGTGGACGACGCGATGCCGCCCTGGAAGACCTGCCCGGGCACCACGGTCAACATCGTCGTGCCCAGCGCCGAGATCCGGTCTTTCACCGCCAGTTGGGCGCCGCGGCCGAGCGCGACCATCGCGATGACGGCCGCGACACCGATGACGATGCCGAGCATGGTCAGGAGGGAGCGGAGCTTGTTGGCGCGCAGCGCTCCCAGCGCAACGCGGAGGATCTCGCCGATCATCATGGCTAGGGTCTCCTGGCGCCGCCGCCCCCGCCGCCGCGGGCCGCGCCGGCGCGCGGCGTGCTTTGCTGCGAGTTCATCCCGGGCAGGGCGGTGAAGCTCTTGATGCGCTGCTGCCGCGCGTTCTGCGCCTGGAGGAGCATCGCCGTGGTGACGAGCGCGACCTGGTCGCCTTCCGCCAGGCCGCTCTTCACCTCGGTGACGTCGTAGTTGGCGACGCCTAACGAGACGACCCGGGGGACGAAGGTGCCGTTCTGCGCCAGGAACACGAGGCCGGTGTGCCGGTTGGATCCAACGCCGAACTCCGAGCCGGTCGACAGGCCGCCGGTCTGCGCGGCGAAGGCACCGCCGCCGTTCCCGTTGGCGCCGCCGCCGCCGCGGGCGGACCGCCGTCCGGCGGCGCCGGCGGCCCCGCGAGCGCCGCGCTGGCGTGCGGCGCCGGCGGTCGAGTCGGCCGGGTCGATCATGCCGGCCGCCGCCGCCGTGTCTCCGGTCGCGTTAGGCGCCGCGGTCCCGGCGCCGGGGTGCAAGCTGGCCAGCTGCGTCTTGACCTCGCTCGTCACCTTCGCCGGATCCAGGCCTAACGCCTCCGCCACCTGCGCGCCTTCGCGCGGCGTGCGCAGCGCATCGTTGGGCACGGTGAGCACGTTCGTCCGCTGCTGCACCAGCACCGACACGTCGCTGTTCATGCCCGGCATGAGCGCGCCGTCCTTGTTGTCCAGGCGAATGAGCACCGGGAACATCGTCACGCTCTGCTGCACCGTCGCTTCCGGCGCGATCTTCTCCACCGTGCCGACGAACGCCCGGTTGGGATACGCGTCCACCTTCACCGTCGCCTTCTGCCCCGGCTTCACGTTGCCGATGTCGCTCTCGCTCACCAGCGTGCTGTCCATCACCTGGCCCAGGTCGGCCATCTGCAGCAGCAGCGTGCCGCCGCCGGCGTTGTTCGTGGCCGAGCTGATGACCTGGCCTAACGAGACGTCCTTCTCGATCACCACGCCGTTGATCGGCGCCACAATGTGCGCGTCCTCGAGCGCGATCTGCGCGTTGTCGAGGTTCGTTTTCGCCGCCGCCACCGCCGACTGCGCGTTGGCATAGTTGAGCTGCGCCGTCTCCAGGTCGGGCGCGGTGAGCACGCCCGCTTTCGCCAGACCGTTGGCCCGATCGAGCTGGGTCTTGGTGACCGTCAGGTTCGCCTGCGCCGCCAGCAGCGCCGCCTTCGCCTGATTGTAGTTGTTCGTCACCTGGCGCGGATCGACCTGCACCAGCAAGTCACCCGGCTTGACCCGCGAGCCCAGCTCCACCGGCATCTTGATGATCTGCCCCGATGCCTTCGAGCGCACCTGCACCGCATTGATCGGCTGGATGACGCCCGTCGCCTCGACGTCGACGATGAGATCCTGCTTGGCGATCGTGGCCACCTGCACCGCGCTCGCCGGGTTGGCGGCTTTCTTGTTGCAGCCCACCACCACGAGCAGCGCGGCGGCGAGCGGAATATAGGGTCTCACGAATCGTCTCCTGATCGTCACGCTCACGGGGATCTACAGATCTCGGCCCACGAGCGCTTCGAGTTGCGCCTTGGCAACGCGATAATTGAACCGAGCCTGAATGAGCGCCGCGCGCGCCTGAATCAGCGCGGCTTCGGATGTCAACACATCCAATTGCGTGGACGCGCCGAAATCGTACCGCTGGCGCTGCACACGCAGGTCTTCCTCGGCGGCCTCGACCGACGTCTGGTCGATCTCCACCTGCTGCTGATTCGTCCGCAGCGCGCCGTAGAACTGCACGAAGTTCTGTTGGGCAGCGAGCTTCGCATCGCGCAGTTGTGCATCGGCGTTGCGCTGCGCCACATCCGCGACCGCAATGCTCTGCTCGCGCTGTAGCTGGTCGAAAATCGGATAGCTGAGCGAGACGCGGAACTGATTCTGGTAGGCGTATTGATCGGCGACGAACGCCAGGCTGTTGGTGCTGCCGTTGCCGCTGATGTTCCAGCTCGCGCTCAGCGTGGGCAGATACGGCGCGCGGGCCGCTTTCGCGCCCGCGGCCGATGCGACATCCGACGCCTGTGCCTGCCTGACCGCCGGGCCCGCCTCGGCGAGGGCGCGCAACGCGGCGCTGTCCACCGACGCGAATGCGAACTCTTTCGTCGAGTCGTCGGGCGCCGCGGTGACGGTGAAGTTCGTGGCGACGAGCCGGGTCAAAGCCGCATTCGCGTTGTCCAGATCGTAGCGCGCCGTGACAATGGCTAACTGCGCGTTAGCAACCTGGATGACCGCCCGCAGCGAATCCGACTTGGTCGCCTCGCGCGCGCGCACTTTGGCCAGCGCCTGCTTGAGATTTTCGTTGGACTCCTGGAGCTGCGACTCCGCCGCCGCTTCTGCCTCGCGCGCTGCGAGCACCGCGTAGAACTGCTGTTTCACCGACAGCGCGATCGAAAACTGCTGGAGCACTTCGTTCGCGTTCGCCGCGGTCACGTTCGCCTTGAACGTGTGCAGGTTGTAGATGCGCGAGCCGCCGTCGAAGAGATCGAGATTCAGCGCGAGCCCGTGCGACTGCTGCCACGCGTTGCCGGTGAACGGCACCAGTGCGCCCTGCGGATCGAACCGGTCGCCGCCCTGGCGAGACGCCGAGGCGCTCACCGAGAGACTCGGAATGAACGCCGCATAGCCTGCCCGCACCTGCGCCTGACTCGTCTCGATCGTCCCGCGCGCTGCGACCGCCAGCGGCGACGCCCGCTGCGCAAGATGCACCGCTTCATCCAAACTGATCGGACGCGCCGTCGTATCGACGGGGCCAAGCAACGTCGTATCGAACTTCGGTAGCGGCGCCGCCGTGTCGACCGGCGGCGTCGCAGGTGTAGTAGGTTGCTGCGCTGCCAGCGCTGCCGGCAGTGCGAACACGAGCACGAACAATTTCTTCAACGGTGATTCTCCTGGCTGCTCTGCGATTCATCGATGATCTGCTGGAATCGCGCGCGCTGGGTCGGATCGAGCAGCTTGAAGATTTCCGCTCGCGCCGCGAGACGAATCGAATCGAGCTTCGGGCGCACGGGAATCAGCGCGCTGTCGAAGTCGCGATGGCGCTTGTCGAGAATGCTGTCGACCGCCGCGCGCTGCGCCGGCGAAAGCGCCAGGCGATCCGCGAGGACGTCGACGTTGCGGCAGCTCGAACTAGATGTAGTACACGGCTTGTGAACCAGACGGTCCACTGCAAAGCCCACCGCGCCGCCGACAACCAGGACCGCGATCAAGGCGGCGAAGGCGAGCGCTTTCGCGCGCTGCATGGACGGCTCCGGTCAGGGTGAGATGACGTAACGCAGCGTGGCATCGCGCGCGGAGCCCGGCGTCCGGTCGGTCGCCAACTGCAACGGCGCCGTCGCCGGTGTCTCGATGACCCCGTCGTACGCAATGGCCGTCTGACGCGCCGCGTCGCGCGACAACGCGATGCGCGCTGCCACGAGCGCCACCGCCGCCGCCACGAGACCGATCCGCGCGAACCGTGCTAACGGCTGCCACCACTGCTCGACGACGGCTTCGCCGCCGATGCGCGCCATGATGCGCCCGGCGAGGGTCGTCCAGTACGCGTCGTCCGACGGCGCGGCGTACAGACTACGCAACGCGCGGGTCAGGTCGTCATCCCGTCCGTGAGGCCCGATGCGAGGTTCGATACTCATCGTTGACTCCAGAGGTCTCCCAGCGTTCGACGAAGCGCGGCGCGCGCATGATGGAGGTCCGAACGGGCCGTCCCTTCCGGTATCCCCAGCATGCTGCCGATTTCGCCGTGCGTAAATCCTTCGACGTCGTGCAGGACGATCACCGACCGTTGCCGTTGCGACAGCCCCTCGAGTCCCTCCGCGAGGCGCCGGCGCAACTCATCGTGCTCCGCCGGATCGCGAAACGGCAGCGCCACCGAGTCGGACAACGTGTCCGCGTCGCGCACGCGCCGCCGCCGTCCAATGTCGAGCGCCGCGTTAGCCACGATGCGATGGAGCCACGCGCCGAACGCCTGCTCCGGCCGAAACCGATCGAGCGCACGGTAGGCGTGTAAGAAGCCTTCCTGCACTGCATCTTCGGCATCCTCATGCGTGGCCGTGATCGCGCGCGCCACCGCGTACGCCCGGCGCTGATGCAATGTCACCAGCTCCGCGAACGCATCGCGATCACCGTGTTGTGCCGCAACAATCAGGTCCCGCTCGCGCGTGCGAGCCGACCATTCGGTCGACGGCTCATGCACGTGTTGGGCGGTGTGAAGAGACAGTGCTGCGTGCATTCTCGTCCCGGCAGACGTCCGTGTGAGTAACGCGCCGCGGAGGGAAACCGTTGAAGCGCGCCATTTAGCCCCCTGGGAGGCCAGCCAACCCGATGGCGTCCGCGTTCGCGCGCATCGCTTCGATGACGAACTGGATGTGCGAATCGAGCTCGACCCCCAATTCCTGCGCGCCGAGGACGACGTCCTCGCGACTAACGCCCCGCGCGAATGCCTTGTCCTTCATCTTCTTCCGGACGGATCGGGCATCGACATCGTGCACGCTGCGCGATGGCTTGACCAACGCAGTCGCCGTGATGAGACCGGTCAGCTCGTCCACCGCGAACAGCGCGCGCGCCATTGGCGTCGTGCGCGCGACCCCGGTGTACGGCGCGTGCCCGAGTATCGCCGTGACCACATCCTCTGGATACCCGCGCTCTCGCAAAAGTCGCGCGCCGTGGGCCGGATGCTCCGCGTCGGCGGCATGCGCCGCGTTCGGGAATCGCTCGTAATCGAAGTCGTGCATGAGGCCGGCAAGGCCCCAGCGCTCCGGGTCCTCGCCATAGTGCGAGGCGTACGCGCGCATCGCCGACTCTACGGCGAGCATGTGTTTGCGGAGCGATTCGCTGGCCGTGAATTCCTGCATGAGCGCGAGTGCATCGGCGCGCGGCGGCAGAGCTGTCATGTTCGGGGCTGGGCTGGAATGCTGGAACGCGGAACCTCACCGTCACCCCATAACTTAGGAGCGACGGGTTCCCCGACCAAGCTCGCCGCCGGACGCGTCAGTGTACGGGACGCCCGTCGCCACCGCGCGCGCCATTCGGACGGTGCCCGGCGTGCTGCGAGCTGCCGATCAGCGGTGCGTCGGGCGCATTCCGTTAGGCGGAGGTCAGCCCGTCTTCACGTGCGCCACCACCGACAGTCCCTGCCGCAACGGGCGGGCCGTGCCGCAGCCCTTCGTCACGACGATTCGCACCGGCACCCGCTGCACGACTTTGGTGAAGTTGCCCGTCGCATTGTCCGGTGGCAGCAGGGCGAAACGTGCCCCGGTGGCGGCGCTCAGGCTCTGCACTTTTCCTTCGGCGGTGCAGCCCGGATAGGCATCCAGGTCGATCTCGACCGGCTGCCCGACGCGCATGTTGGCGAGCTGCGTTTCCTTGAAGTTGGCCGTGATCCAGGTGCCGGTGTCCGCCACGACCGACATGAGCGTCTGTCCCGGCTGCAACAGTTGGCCTAACTCGACGATTTTCTTGGACACGGTTCCACTCACCGGCGCGGTGATCACCGTGTAGCTCAACTGGAGCCGCGCATCGTCGAGCGCTGCCTGCGCCGCTTGCGTGCGCGCTTCCGCCACGCGCACACCGGCCTGGGCGCTCGTGACGCCCGCGTTGCCCGCCGCCGCCTGTCGCTGCACAGCCTGCAAGTTCGCCGAGGCGGCATCGGCAGCGGCCTGCGCCGCATCCAGTTGTTGGCTGGATATGATCTGCTTGGCCGCCAGCGCCTTCATGCGCGCCAGGTCCGATTGCGCTTGCTCCTCTTCGGCACGCGCGGCCGTGATCCGCGCATCCTGCGCGGCGTACTGGCTCGTCGCCGACGTCACCGCTGCGCGCGCCTGTCCCGGCGCACGCGCCGACCCGACGGTGAAGCGTGCCGCAGTCAGATCCGCTTCGGCCTGCGCCACCTTCACCTTGTATTCCGCGTCATCGATCGTCGCCAAGGTGTCGCCCGCGTGCACGGAGTCGTTATCCTGGACACGCACCGAGTTCACGTAGCCGCCGACTTTGGCCAGCACCGGAATGATGTGGCCATCGACCTGCGCGTCGTCCGTGCTCTCGTGCACCCTCGCGTACAGGTACGACTTGACGCCCCATGCCAGTGCGACGAGCACCACGATCGCGATGATCGGCAGGACGTACTTGCGCTTCGACGGCGCGGCCGGCGGATGCTCGGCTTTCGCCGGTTTGGTCTCGGAATGTTCCTGGTCTACTTCATCGACCATCGTTGCCATGATGTATCCATCGTCAGAGGTCCTGATCGTTCGTCGCCGATCGAGTGGGTCACGTGCTGCACGTCTGCCCTATGGCAAGGCCGTCACCGAGCCTAACGCACGCGCCAGGCCGACGCGCGCCGATTGGTACGAGGCGAGCGCATCGACCAACTGCGTACGCGACGTGTTCAGGGTGAGCGACGCCGTGATGACGTCCGCGTTCCCCGACACGCCGGCGCGAAACCTGTCGCGCGCCTGCGCTACTTCCTGCTCCGTCAACTGGAGCTCCTCGCGCGCCGCGTCCACCGCTTGGCGCGCCGAGCCGAGGTCGAGCAGGGCGCCGCGCACTTCGATGGCCGCCTGCTGGCGCAGGTCGCGCCGCCGCACATCGATCTCGTTCACGCGTGCCTCGGATTCCTCGATGCGGCCTTCGCGATGGAGTCCGTCAAAGACCGGCACCGACACCTGCACGCCCCATTGATAGGTGTTCAGCTTGTTGCCGCCGTTCGTCCCGAGCCACCCCTCATCGCCGAAGGCGGTGAGCGACGGCAACCGTTCGGCGCGAATTGCGCCCGACGTCTGCCGCGCGGCGAGCAGCTGCTCGTCGGCGGCGCGAAGGTCGGGCCGGTTGCGGAGCGCCATGGCGATGGCCGCCTGTTCGTTAGGCATCGTGTCCGACATCGCGAGCCGGGTCAGCGTGTCGGCAAGCTCGATGTGCGCATCCAGCGGCAGCCCGAGCGCGCGGAGCAGGTCGAGCCGCGCCCGGTCGCGTTCGTTGCGTGCGGCGATGAGCTGCGCGCGCACCGACGCGACCTGCGCCCGCGCCCGCGTGACGTCGAGCGCCACGCCGACTCCCGCCGTGAGCTGATCGTTCGCGATGCTCAGCAGCGAATCCGCAAGCACCGAGTCGGCTTCGCGCGCGGCGAGCTGGGCGTCGGCCCGTTGGGCCCGCAAATACGCCAGCGACGCCGCCACCGCCGCTTGTTCGGCCACGTCGGACGCGGTGGCGTTGCTGGCCACGGCCGTCGACTTCGCGCTGCGCAGCCGGCTCAGGGCCGACCAGTCGAAAATCGTCTGCGACAGTTTGCCGCGCACATCGATGGTGTTGACCGGGCCGAGGAGCTGGCCGCCGGGATCCAGACCGGGGAGCGCAAAGCCAAACGTCGCCGTGTTGATCGTGACGCCGTGCTCCATGGCGTACGCCGAGACGTTAGGCAACAAGTCGCTCCGCGCCTGCGTCACCTGCGCCGCCGACTGCGCCGCCTGGAAGTACGCCTCCTGCGCCGTCGCGCTCTGGCGCGCCGCCATGCGCGCCGCGTCGCCTAACGAAAGCGCGCCCGAGAACGTGGTGTCGCGCTCTTGCGGCTGCGCGTGCAGCGTGGACGCCCGTCCCCCGATCGCCATCATCGACACCACCGCCAGCGCCTGTCCCAGCCGACCCCATGCATGCACAGTCATGCCTCGTTCGCCGCGGAAGACGCAGGCGAAGCTGGACGCGAGGCCGCATCCTTTCGCACTGCGCCCAGAAAAAAGTCGAGAAGCTGCCCCAGGACCTCCTCGTCGGTCAGATGCGCCACGAGCGGGTTCCGTTCGCGTTGCGCACACCAGATCCCGTGACTGAAAATGAGCGCCTGAAACATGCGCGCGCCTTCCAGCTCGTCCATCTCGCGGAATTCGCCCGTCGCGATCCCATGACGGAGAATGCCTGCGATCGCATGGACGTTCCGTCCCGGCACCTCGCGATGGAAGAACTCGAGAAGAGCAGGGAAGTTGCGCAGCTCGCCAATGGCCAACCGGTGGAGTTTCTCGAACATCGGTGTGCGAATGTGCTGCCACACCGTGCGCGCGTAATCGATCAACTGCTCCACCGCGGAGGCGCTCGTCGCGACCGCGCGCTCCTGAGCCTGGATGATCGTATCGGCAACGAGCTGCCGGATCATCTCGCAGAAGAGCGTTTCTTTGTTGGAGAAGTAGAGGTAGATGGTGCCCTTGGACACACCAGCCCGCTTCGCGATGTCGTCGAGGCGTGCAGCGGCGAGACCGGAGTCGCCGAACACGTCGATGGCGGCATCGAGAATCTGGCGCGGCCGGGCCTCCGGGAGCCGGCGCCAGCGTGGTTCATCAGGTCGAGCAGCGATCATAGGTCTCAGGCTCTTCTCTTACTAACCGACGAGTCAGTCATGTAGTTTCAAGCTGAAGCCGGCCAAGAGCGAATCAGTGCGGTTGATACGGGTTATATCCGAAGGTAGTTAAATGACTGAACAGTCAGTAATAATGGTGCTCCGCCACCGGACACGCAACGCCGCCCCACGCTGCCGGACTCGACCGCTGGTCAAATCGCGTAGCTTGCCACTCCAGGCTGTCGTGCTACATCATATCCTTCCCCCGTTAGTCACCCCACCGTCAGCGCGACAATTCCATGGCCACCAGCGCAGTACCGCAAGTTCGAGAGCGAACAGCGTACGAGATCATCGATTTCTCGATCCAACTGTACCGCCGGCATTTCGCGACAATTGTGATGATCATGGTGTTGTCGGCGTTTCCGTCGTGGATCGTGCTCTGGATGAGCGGCGTCTTCACGCTTCTGTCGCCGACGCATCCGGTTGGCTCGACCTACGGCTTCAATCCGCTCGTCTTTGCGCTCATGCCGGTCGTGTGGGTCTGGGGCTTCGTCGTGAAGAACGGCATCATCGTCGCGGCATCGGACGCATACCTCGAGGGAACGATCGATCCGGCGCGCGCGATCAAGACGGCGTTCTCCAAGTGGCTGCAGCTCATTGGCGCTGCGATCGGGATTCGCTTCGTGGCCGTCATCGCCGGCGCGTTCACGTTCAGCATCGCGGGCTTCTACCTGTTCCTCCGTTGGTTTGCGGTCGTCCCGGTGCTGCTCATCGAGAACAAGGGCTTCGAAGATGCGTTCCACCGGTCTCGCGACCTCTCGCAAGGCTTCAAGATGCGCATCCTCGGGACGCAGTGTCTCGCGTGGCTGATCGTCTTCGCGGTGATTTTCGCGTTGCAGCTTGCGCTGGCGTTCGTGCCCATGGCCCCGGCGGCGCGACTCCTGATCAATGCCGTGGCGGAGATCCTGGTGCTGCCGGTCGTTTCGATCGTTCTCACGGTGCTTTACTACGACCAGCGCATTCGCAAGGACGGCTTCGATCTCGAGATGATGACCCGCGACCTGGTGGCCGCGCCCGTCGGCGGCTGATCGCCTAACGCAACCCGCCCACGCGACACGAGGGAGCGCGACGCCTGACGCGTCGCGCTCCCAAGTGTCGCGTGGCCGGGGGCCGGCGCCGCGCCTACTGCGTCGTCGCCGCCGTCGCTTGCTCTGCCCCCTCGTAGTGCCGGTTCGTGATCAGCACGATGCTGTACAGAATGCAGAACAGCACGATCACACCGACGATGAGACCGGTGAAACCGGCCTTCTTGTCTCCGGTAAGCGGGGCCGCCATTGCTCGATCTCTCCAGAAAGTGACTGTGATTCGATGCGCACCTCGTCGTGCGCCACCAGCCTGACGATCAGTCGACGCGCACCGAGGTCATCGTGTCGTTGGGCTGGATTTTCTGCATGACCTCCAACCCGCGCGTGATCTTGCCGAACACCGTATGCACGCCGTTCAAGTGCTTCGTGTTCTGCTCGCTCAGGACCATGAAGAACTGACTCCCGCCCGTGTCCTTCCCCGCGTGCGCCATCGAGAGCGAGCCCACTTCGTGCTTGTGCGGGTTGCCCTTGGTCTCGCACTTGATCTTCCATCCCGGACCGCCCGTACCGATACGGCGATCACCCGCCGGCAGATCGCGCGAGAGCGGATCGCCGCCCTGGACCACGAAGTCCGGCACGACGCGATGAAACTTCACGCCGTCGTAAAATTTGCTGTTCGCGAGCCTCTCGAAGTTGGCCACCGTGCCGGGCGCTTCCTTGTCGAACAGCTCGGCCACGATGGTCCCCCGGTTTGTCTCGATCGTTGCGGTTTTCGACATAGCGAGCGGATGCCTGGAGTCTGACGAAGCCACGCCGCACCAGCCGGCGCGACGAGAGCCATGAGCCGATGAACGATAGCGCAGGCGACGGCCCGATGCACGGCCTCAGCCCGTTTCTCCGATGCGCTCGATGATGTCCCACTCCTGATCGGTCACGGGCTGCACCGACAGGCGGCTGCCTTTCTTCAAGAGCACCATGTGCGCGAGCCCGCGTTCCTCGCGCAGCCGCGCCAGCGTCGGCGGATGCGCCAACGGGCGCACCGCGCGCAGATCCACCATGTACCAGGTTGGATTCGCTGGGTCGCTCTTCGGATCGAAGTGGCCCGACTTCTTGTCGAACGCCGTATCGTCGGGATATCCGGATCGCACCACTTCGCAGATGCCCATGATGGCGGTCGGCTCGGCGTTCGAGTGGTAGAAGAACACGGGGTCGCCCACCTGCATCTGATCGCGCAAGTAATTGCGCGCTTGGAAATTTCGGACGCCGTCCCAACACGTTGTGCGGTGCGGCGATTTCCAGAGGTGCTGCCACGAAAACGTCGTCGGCTCCGATTTCACCAGCCAGCGTCGCTTGGCGCTCATACGAGTGATGAGGGGCAGAGGTCGTTGAGGACGCACTGCTCGCACTTGGGTCGGCGCGCCTCGCAGATGCGGCGCCCGTGCTCGATGAGCAGGTGCGACAGCATGGTCCACTGGTCGCGCGGGAACAGCGGGACGAGCGCGCGTTCGATTTTCACCGGATCCGTCTCTTTCGTTAGGCCAAGCCGTTTGGAGAGTCGCGCCACGTGGGTGTCGACCACGATGCCGTCGTTGACCGCGAACGCGTTGCCGAGCACGACATTCGCGGTCTTGCGGCCCACACCGGGGAGCGCGGTGAGCGCATCCATTGTGCGCGGGACGTTCCCGCCGTGCCGCTCGACCAACGCCCGCGACATCCCCAACAGGCTCTTTGCTTTGCTGCGAAAGAATCCGGTGCTCTTGATCATCTCTTCGAGCGTCTCGCGATCGGCGTCGGCGAGTGCGGCCGCGTTCGGATATTTCGCGAACAACGCGGGCGTGACCATATTCACGCGCACGTCAGTGCACTGCGCACTCAAGATCGTCGCGACGAGCAGCTGATACGCGTTGCGATGATTGAGCGCGCAATGCGCGTCCGGGTACGCCAGCGACAAGCGGCGATAATATTCCTCGGCGCGCGCCGGCGTTGCCGTTGCTTTGGAGCGCAGACGCGGCCTTGCCGCGCGAGCTCGTGGCGTCGTCTTTTTCTTGGGTGTGGCGCGCGTGCGCTGAGGCATGCGGACAAAATACGGCGCCGCATCAGCCCGTGGAATGAGCCGGTCCCGCGTTGTCGCCGCTCAGCACCTCGACGTACGCCAGTCGCGTCGACTCCGAGGGCGGCGATGCCGACGCATCGTGTGCGACCAGCAGTTTGGGCCTCGCGTCGAGTGCGTGCAGCGAACGGAGCACGAGCGTCTCGAGCTCGCCCTGGGTCGACAAGGTGCGCAGCCCGCGCCGTTCGCCGCCTGGCAGCGACCCCGCGAATGCGTCTTCTCCGGCAACCCATGGCGCAGCCGCGCGCTGCTCGGCGTCGCCAGACTCGACATTCATGCGCGCGATCACGAGCGACAGGCCCGGTCGCTCGGGCCGCAAGCCGAGTACGAGGAGGATGCGCAGGTCGATCTGCGTGCGTCCATCGGCGCGTGACTCGTCCTCGGCCACGAAGCATCCGTCCACGGGCTCGAACGGCGCGTCGGGCGCCACGCGCGCCCAGAATCGCTGGTTCGGGAATTGGAGGTAGCAGGACGGCGGCGCGGCCAACTGCCATCCCGTCATGTCGTAGCGTCGGGCGATGAGCTTCGACGTGATGGCGTCGGCGAACGAGTAGAAGCGCCGCCCCGCGGCCCAGAATCGGTAACCCTGCCAGAGCAGCTCGCCGTACTGATCGACTGCTTCCGCGGGTGCGTCGTCGGCAATCATCGACGAAAGCGTGGCGCCCACCGTGCCCAACAGAAGAAAGTCGTCATGCCGCAGCGCATCGCGTCCACGCTGCTCCGCTTCGGCGCGAATCTCGGGGAAGGCGTCGTGCTCGAGCGGCTCGAGAACCAGCTCGTAGGGCGTGATGCGCGGTGTCGGCGTCACGACGAGCGCCGTCGCGTGGTCACGCTTCGACGCGCTGCTCGACTCCGGCCACCTCGCGGAACTGACGGACGAGCTCGTGCAGTTGGTGCTCGGTGTAGTCGATTTCTTGTGCTGCGCCTTCGGTGTCGATGAGTCCCGCGCGCATGGAGATCGCGACTTGATTCAGATATCGCACCTTCGCCAGAAAATCCTCGGTCACCGAGCGCAGGGCGATGAATCGTCTGCGACTCGCCGCGGCCCGGCGATAGCGCGCGATCAATTCTTCTTCCGTAAGGCGGCGCGCCGTCTGCTCGACTTCTTGTCGGCTCCGGCCCGGCAGATTGCCGCGGTCCGGGATGCCTTCGTCCTCCCATTCGGTTTCGGCGAACCAGAGTCGGCCGCCATATTCGATTCCGTCGTACGAGATGAGCACGGATACGTCCAGGCGGCGGCCGCCAACCTCGATCGTCGCGAGATATGGCTGGACCGTTTCGTCGGAAGCGCTCATGTGGCCTCGGGCGGTGATGACGAAGGAGATGCGAGCGACGCGGTTTCGTCGAGGAATCGCCGGATGGCTGCGAACAGGGCGTCTGGTGCTTCAACGTAAGGTACGTGACCGCTCTCGTCGAGCACCACGAGGCGCGCGTTCGGTAGCGCCCGGGCTGCTTCTTCGGACGACTCGAGCGGGATCGGATCGAGCCGGCCATGAATGACCAACGTTGGACATTGCACCGTGGTCAGTCCGTTCCGTAGGTCATAGTCGCCCAGGCTGGACCAGACGGATTTCTGGATGCGCGCGATGACGCGAAACGGCGTCAGTGCCCGCGCTCGCTCGACCGTCCCGAAATAGCCTGCAACGCTGAGCTCGAAGGCGCGCTGCCGGTACGCCTCAGGATCACGCTCGCGCAATCCGGATGCGGCGAGCTGTTGGCGGAGCTTGGCAACCGTGTCCGACGCCTGTCGTCGCGCGAATTCCGCTTCGAAGGAATCACGCAGCGGTCGCGAAATGGGAGCGGGATCGATTACCACCATGCGTGCCGGGCGCGGGCCGGTGCCGCGATACGCTTCGATGGCGTACAGCAACGCGAGCAGTCCGCCCCACGAGTAGCCGATCAACGACAGTGGCTCGAGGCCGAGCTCCGGCACGAGCCGCGCGAGGTCGTCGACGTGCGCGCGCCACGTGACCGGCGCCTGATCGGTCGTCCGCGACTGGCCGCTCCCGCGTTGGTCGTAGAACACGAGCTGATATCGATCGGCCAATTCGAGCATCTGCGGCAGCAGATAGTCGTGCGACGCGCCGGGCCCCCCGTGGAGCACGAGGAGGCGCGGCGCGCCGCGGGGACCGTACGATGTCCAGAACAGCGGGACGGCCGTGGTCGTCGTCAGGGGCATTGCGTGTTAGGCATAGGCAGCGGCGAGGCGGACGGTCTGCACGTGCGCGTCGACCGTGTCCGCGAGTCGAGCCCCGTAGCCGCCGCCCAGGACGATGGAAACCGGCAAGCCGATTGCGCGGCACGCATCGAGCACCAACGCGTCGCGTCGCGCGACCCCGGCGTGCGTCAGCCCCAGCCTGCCTAACCGATCGCCGGCGAGGACATCGGCCCCGGCGAGATAGACGGCCAGCTGCGCATCGGCCGCACGCAGCGCGTTGGGCAGGGCGCCGCCGAGGAGCTCGAGGTAGGCGTCGTCACCCGTTCCATCCGGCAGCTCGATGTCCACGCATCCCGGCATGCGATGAAACGGGTAGTTCTTCGCGCCGTGCATGCTGAACGTGAACACGCGCTCGTCGCCGGCGAAGATCGCGTTGGTTCCGTTGCCCTGGTGCACGTCGAGGTCAATGACCACGGCGCGCGCGACGCGATCCTCGTGCTGGAGCGCGCGAATCGCGACCGCCACGTCGTTGAACACGCAAAACCCTTCGCCGTGATCCGCGAACGCGTGGTGCGTGCCGCCCGACAGGTTGATGGCGATGCCGTGCTGCAGTGCGGCGCGCGATGCGGCCACGGTGCCGCCAACCGATCGGTACGACCGCTCGACCAACGCCGGCGACCACGGGAACCCCAGCCGCCGAACGTCGGCGGCGTCGAGGTGTCCCGTGTCGATGTCGTGCATGTAGCGCTCCGTGTGTACCAGGCGAACGTCCTCGATTCGGGCGCGATCCGGCTCGAGCACACGCGACTCGGCAATGATGCCGTCATCGATCACACGGTCTCTGATAAGACGGTACTTCGCCATCGGGAATCGGTGTCCGGGGGGCAGCGGCACCACGTACGCGGCTGAGGACCAGGCGAGCAGCATGAAGGAAAGGACGCGTCTGCAATGTTGAACGTGTTGCGTATGTTATGCCTCGGCGTGAGGCAGTTCCAGCTGCCGACATCGGCTTAGTTTCCGCGCGCGAGGCGGTTACGCGTGGGCGTGCTCGCTGGTCCCTAAGTAGATCGGTTGTGCCCGCATGGGGCGCGACAGCTGGCCTGATGGGCGCGGGAGCCGCTGCGCCACTCTCGAGGAGCCCTGCCCGGCATGGATCACGCACCGACCTTCGCGCGCCATTTCGCTCGCCTCGTCTGGCAGCTGCTCAACGACAGCGATGCGTACGACCTGCAGCTTGCGTCGCTGCACCTTCTCGTCGATGCGTCCCGCGCCGGCGCGGTGACGATCGGCCTGCACGAGCACACGCTGATCGTGAACGGCGCTCCGTTAGGCGATGCGGCGTCCGAAGCCGACGACCTCGTCACGCAGCTCGCCGGGCATTCGGTGAGCGCCGTCACGTTCGAGCAGCCGTCATCGCCCGCGGACGTGCTCGTCATGGCGCGCATTCTCGCGACGGCGCCGACTGCCGGCGACGGTGGACATTCTGTGGTTGCACGGCTCGACGCCCTCGAAGCGCGCAGTGTGCACGTGACGTTGGTCTCGGTGGATGCGGCGCCGGCCCACGCCAGTGTCGCGCCCGCGTTTGGCGCCGATGTGATTCCCGACATCGCCGTGTTTGCGCCGGCCGCCCCCGCTCGGAATGGGGCGAGCGATCCAGGCAACGGCCACGCGTCCGAACCCGATGTCGGCGCGACCATCGCCACCACCGCGCGCCTCAACGAGATGTTCGGCATTTTCACGTCCACGCAGACCGAAAACGGCCCAGGCACCGCGCTGTTCCGACATCTCGATGCCGTGACGATGCCCAAGGATGCGGCGCGCGAGCTGGATGCACTGCTCAAGGTGGTGGCCGAAGCGTCAGCGCGCGCGCGCCATGATGTCGTGGCCGACGTGCTGCACGGCATCGTCGTGCGCGAATCGGCGCTCGGGGACGACGCGATTCGCCGCCAATACGGAGTGGCGCTGCGGCGCATCGCGGTGCCGCCCATTCTCCGCAGCATCACGGCGCTTCTCCCGCGCCGGCGCGACCAGCACGACGAGTACATGGCAGTCATCGCGCGGTGTGAGGATGCGGGCGCCGAAGCGTTGGCCGAGTCGCTCATCGCGGCGCCGACGATCGGCGATCGGCGCGTCTACTACGACGCGCTGATCCGCCTGCGCACCGGCGTGCGGACGCTGGTCCACATGCTCGGCGACTCGCGCTGGTACGTCGTGCGCAACGCCGCCGAGCTGTTAGGCGAGCTCAAGGTGGTCGAGGCCGAAATGGAGTTGATGCGGCTGCTCGAGCACGATGATGACCGCATCCGCGCGGCGGCGGCTAACGCGCTGGCGCGCATCGGCTCCGCGCGCCGAGGCCGCGTATCTCGCGGCACCACGCCGGTGACCGCCGAGATCGGCAATGCCAGCCACGTGGCCGCGAGCGGCCAGCGCTCGGTGCACTCGATCATCACGGCGCTGGAGAAGGAAGCCGACTCGCGGGTGCAGGTCGCGCTGGTCGCGGCGCTCGGTCAGTTGGGCACCGCGCAGGCCGTCGACAAGCTGGTCGAGATCGCGCGCACCGAGCGGGGACTGCTCGCGCGCCAGCGGCCGACACCTTTGCGCGTGGCCGCCGTGCACGCGATCGGCCAGGCGCGTTCGCCCAACGCACAGCAGGCGCTCCAGGCGCTGTTGCGCGACAAGTCGCCCGCCATTCGCGGCGCGGCGTCGTGGGTGATCCTCGGCAAGCGGGACGCGACGGCCACACCGGCGTGACGCGCCGAGGGCGCGCGGTCTCCGCCCGCGCCGTGCCTAACGGTCGGTGAAATCAATGGCCGCCGTCACGCGGCGGCACGTCTCGGCGATCAGCGTCGCGGTGTGATCCACGTCGTCCAGGCTCACCAGCTCGTTGGGCGAATGCATGTACCGGTTGGGCACCGAGACGAGCGCCGTCGCAATTCCCTCGCGCGCGATGTGAATGGCGTCGGCGTCCGTGCCCGTGTCGCGCCCCGCCGCCTGCAGCGTGTACGGCATCGAGAGCGCATCCGCCGTTTCCCGCAGCAGGCGGAAGGCCACCGGCGAAATGATCGACCCGCGCGTCAACACCGGTCCGCTGCCGATCGGATGGTTGCCGAGCTCCTTCTTCTCGATGCCCGGGTGGTCGGTGGCGAAGCTGACGTCGACCACGATCGCCATCCGCGCCCCGATCGCCGCCGCACTCACGCCGGCGCCGCCGCCCCGATAGCCGATCTCCTCCTGCGTCGTGGCCGTCGCGACGACGCGTGCTGCGCCGGGCTTCTCCGCGTAGCGGCGCAGCGCTTCGAGCACGATGAACGCACCGATACGATCGTCGATCGACCGCGACACGATTCGATTGTTCGGAAACGTCATCGTGTGTGAATCGATCACCCCGGCATCGCCGACGTTGAGACGCGCCGTCGTCTCCTTCGCGCTCGTCGACCCGATGTCGACCCACAAGTCCGTGAGCTTGGACGCTTTTTCGCGATCGTCCGCGCGCAGCAAATGGATCGGCTTTTTGCCCACGACGCCGAACACATCGCCCTGGGCGCCGGCAAATCGAATGCGCTGGCCGACGAGCACCTGCACGTCCCACCCGCCGATCGGCGCGATGTAGACGTACCCATCGTCGTCCACGTGCTGCACGATGACGCCGATCTCATCGATGTGGCCTGCGAGCATGATGGTCGGGCCGCCGCCGCCTTCGACGGTCGCCATGCTGTTGCCGTGGACGTCGCCCCGTACGGTGGCGAAGCGCGCCGCTTCCTCGCGCCAGAGGCGGGCGGGTGCAGACTCGAAGCCCGACGGGCCGGGCGTATCCAACAAGCGCTCGAGAAAGGCCACTGCGGTGGGAGGCAGCATCGTGATCGTGTCGTTCCGTTCGGTGAAAGGTCGTGTCCGGTGCGCCGCCTAACTCCGCCGGCGCGGCGCGGCGCGTACGAACCACACAATATGCGAGGCTAGACCCGCCTTCCGTAAGGCCGGGCCGTTGGGCGGTTGGGCGGATACGCCGATGCGTTCGCCGCCGCACCCGCACGCGCAACCGCCGCGCGACAACGATCACCGCCGCGGCCATCACCACGGCCGGAATCATGAGCCCGGCGCTGCACGCCGCCGTGGCGCGAGCGCCCGGCCGTCACAAAAAATATCGCGCGGCACACAATTCGGACGCCCGAACGTTTGTCGTGGCGCCGCAGGGCAACCATATTGCGACGCCGTCTGCCCCATCCCCCCGAGGACACCCGATGCGTCTCCCGATGTGCCTCGCGATCCTCGCCGCGTCGTTCGGTTGGGTCTCGATCGCTCCTGCTCAATCCGCACGCAGCGCCGCGAGCGCGGCAACGTCAGCGCCGGTCAGCAACATCGCATATCGCGTGACGTTCGATTCGTCGGACGCGCGGCGCCGCGTGCTGCACGTCGACATGTCGTTCAACGTGGACGGCGGCGATGCGCCGGTGATCCTCGCGCTGCCGGCGTGGACGCCCGGCTCGTACGAGCTCGACTACTTCGCGCGTGCGGTCCTGCGCTTCGGCGCCGCGAGCGCGGGTCACGATCTCCAGTGGGACAAGGTCGACTACGACACCTGGCGCGTCAGGCCGGCGGGCAGCAAATCGATCACCGTGTCCTTCGACTATCTCGCCGACACCCTCGATAATGCCATGGCGTGGGCGCGCTCGGACTTCGTGATGTTCAACGGCACGAACGTGTTCCTGTATCCGGAAGGGCGCAGCTTCGACTTCCCGTCGACCGTCACGATTCGCACCGAGCCCGACTGGCGCGTGATCACCGGCATGACGCCGGGGCCGGCGCCATCCACGTTCACGGCCTCCAGCTATCACGAGCTCGTCGACATGCCGTTCTTCGTTGGGCGGTTCGACGTCGACAGCGCGCGCGCGCCTAACGGATGGCTGCGCTTTGCGGCGTATCCGACGGGCAGCATGCCCAAGCCGACGCTGACGTCGACACTCGCCCATCTGGCGAAGATCATCCCCGTCGAGGGCGCGGTGTTCGGCGGCGTGCCGTTCACCACGTACACCGTGATGCAGATTGCCGACTCGAGCTACGGCGGCATTTCGGGCCTCGAGCACGCCAACTCGCACGTCGATGTCACCACGCCGCTCGCCATCGGCGAGCCGATCGAAATGTCGATTTATGCCCACGAGATTTTTCACGCCTGGAACGTCAAGCGACTCCGCCCGTCCGATCTCTGGCCGTACCAGTACGCGCACGAGCAGCCCACGCCGTGGCTCTGGGTGAGCGAAGGCATCACTGACTACTACGCCGACCTGTCCGAAGTCCGCGCGGGCGTCATCGACTCCGCGGGCTTCTTCGAGTTGACCGCCGGCAAGATGGCAGAAGTGGCGAACTCGCCACCCGTCGCGCTCACCGATGCGTCGCTCACGACGTGGATCCATCCCGAGGACGGTACCGCCGACATTTACTATCCCAAGGGATCACTCGCCGGATTGATGCTCGACATCATGATCCGCAATGCCAGCGACAACCACGCATCGCTCGACGACGTGATGCGCTCGCTCTACCGCGAGTGTTACGAACATGGCACCGGCTTCAGCGATGCGCAGTGGTGGGCTGCGGTGAGCGCTGCGGCTGGCGGAAAGTCATTCGCCGATTTCAACGCGAGATACATCGACGGCCGTGATCCGTATCCATGGAAAACGCTGCTGCCGCTCGCCGGCCTCCGCGCCACCGTCGACACGGTGCGCACGCCGACACTCGGCGTTTCAGCGGAAAACGATTCAGCCGGCGTGCGCGTCGCGCGTGTGGCGCCAGGCTCGTCGGCCGACGAGGCCGGCGTGCAACCCGGCGACTATTTGCTCTCGGTGGCCGGCGTTCCGGTGACAGACCCCGAATTCATCAATCGACTTCGCGAGAAAGTTGGCTTGCGCACCGGAACGCCGGTGATCTTTCACCTGCAGCGCGGAGATGACACGCTCGATGTCACGGGTAAGCTGCAAGTGCAGGAACGCGTGACGGTTCGCGTGGAAGCCGACCCCGCGGCCAGCCCGAAGGCGATTCGAATCCGTTCGGGCCTCTTGCACGTACGGTGAGCGGCTCTGCACTGTAGACGCATCCTTCCGCGCCTCTCCCCTTCCTCACGACTCCTGATCGGAGACTCGAATGACGGCCACTGCAGCATCGAAAGCGCCCTCCATATGGGAAGACTTCATCGACATTTTCACATCGCCGAGCGAGGTCTTCGCGCGCAGGCAGAACGGGAATTGGTTTCTGCCGATGGTCGTAGTCACCGTGATCTGCTGCTTGATTTTTGTCGGTACGAAGTCGCTGACGCAGCCGGTATTCGACGCCGAGTATGCTCGCGCGACGGCGGCGGCGATGCGCGCGAATCCGCAGGTGACGGCAGCGCAGATGGAGAAGGGCAAAGCCATCTTCGACACGTTTCAAGTCGTCTTTTTTCTCGTCGGCATTCCGATCGGCATTTTCTTCGTTGGGCTGTTGCTGTGGCTCATCGGGAAGCTGTTCGATTCGACGATGAACCTCGGCGGTGGTCTGCTCGTGGCATCGTACGCCGCGTTCCCGAAGATTTTTCAGTTCATCGCCGGCGCGCTCATCGCGTTCTTCTCTGATCCGTCGTCGCTGACCTCGGCGACGAAGATCTCGGTGAGCCCGGCGCATTTCCTCGACGTGTCGAACACATCGCTGATCGTGCTCACGCTGCTCGCGCGCATCGATCTGTTCACGATCTGGTGCACCATTCTGTTGGGCATTGGACTCGCCGTGATCGGAAAGATTTCGCGGTCCAAGGCCATGACCGCGGCGTTCATCGTGTGGATCCTGGCGACGGTCTTCCCGCTCTACCAGGCGATGCGCGCGATGTAGGTTTGAGTCATGCGCGCGATGGTCCTCGAGCGGCCGCGTGCGCCGCTCGCGGCGCGCGAGATTCCTGACCCGGTGCCCGGCCCGGGTCAGGTGCTGCTCGCGGTGCGGGCGTGTGCCGTCTGCCGCACCGACCTCCACGTGCTGGACGGCGAGCTGAACGACCCCAAGGTGCCGCTGGTGTTAGGCCATGAAATCGTCGGAGCGGTTGCGGCTCGCGGCGATGGCGCGACGCGATTCACTGTCGGTACGCGCGTCGGCGTTCCATGGCTGGGCTGGACCTGCGGCGTCTGCAGGTATTGTCGATCCGGTCGCGAGAACCTCTGCGTTCGCGCGCGCTTTACGGGGTACCAGATCGATGGCGGGTACGCCCAGTGCTGCGTGGCCGACGAGCGCTTCTGTTTTCCGCTGCCGTCCTCGTACGACGATGCGCACGCCGCGCCGCTCCTGTGCGCGGGCCTCATCGGGTATCGCGCGCTCCGCGCGGCGGGCGACGGCGAAGCGTTAGGCTTGTATGGATTCGGCGCCGCCGCTCATCTCATTGCGCAGGTGGCCCGCGCGCAGGGCCGCCGGGTGTTCGCGTTCACGCGGCCGGGCGATGCGCCGTCCCAGGAGTTCGCCCGTCAGGTAGGCGCAGAATGGGCCGGCGGCTCGGATGAGATGCCGCCCGTCGAGCTCGACGCCGCCATTCTCTTCGCGCCGGTCGGGGCCCTCGTTCCGGCTGCGCTGCGCGCGGTTGCGAAAGGCGGCACCGTCGTCTGCGCCGGCATCCACATGAGCGACATCCCGTCGTTCCCGTACGACATCCTGTGGGGCGAGCGCGTGATTCGCTCGGTGGCCAATCTCACGCGCCGCGATGGCGACGAGTTTCTCGAGCTCGCACCGCGCGTCCCGGTGCGCACCGACGTCGAGCCCATGCCGCTGGACCAGGCGAACGAGGCGCTCGAGCGGCTGCGCGCCGGGGACGTGCGCGGCGCCGTAGTGCTCACGATGCCGTCCTGATCTTCCGTTAGCCGCGCAGCAGCAGCTTCGCGATCGTCTGCAGCTGCATGTTCGACGTGCCCTCGTAAATCGTGCCGATCTTCGCATCGCGATAGAACTTTTCGACGGGATAGTCCTTGGTATAGCCGTAGCCGCCGTGCAGTTCCACGCACAACGAGGTCACTCGCTCCGTCACCTGCGATGCGAACAGCTTGGCCATCGCGGCTTCCTGCGTGAACGGCCGGCCCGCGTCCTTGAGACGCGCCGTGTTGTAGACCATGAGCCGCGCAGCCTCCAATTCGGTGGCTGCCTGCGCCAGCTGAAACTGGATGCCTTGAAATTCGGCAAGCGGCTTGCCGAACTGCGTGCGCTCGCGCACATACTGCACCGTCGCGTCGAGCGCGCCGCGCGCCACGCCGATCATCTGCGCGCCAATGCCGATGCGACCTTCGTTCAAGGTTTCGATCGCGATCTTGTACCCTTGCCCGACCGGACCCAGCACGTTCGCCGCCGGGACGACGCACCCATCGAGGATCAGTTCGGTCGTGCTCGACGCGCGAATGCCTAACTTGTCCTCCTTCTTGCCCACCGCGAAACCCGCGAACCCGCGCTCGATGATGAACGCGGTGATGCCGCGATATCCGGCCGACGGATCGATCGTCGCGAACACGATGTAGATCTCGGCCTCGGCGCCGTTCGTGATCCAGAGCTTGCGCCCCGTGAGCACCCAGTCGTCACCGCGGCGCTCGGCCCGCGTCGCCAGCCCGAAGGCATCCGAGCCCGAGCCCGGCTCGGACAACGCGTATGCGCCGACCGTGCCCGACGTCAGCTTCGTCAGGTATTGCTTACGTTGGGCATCCGTGCCGAACCGCGTGAGCGGCGAGTTGACCAGCGTGTTCTGGACGTCCATCAGAATTGCCGACGACGCATCCACCCGGCTCACGGCCTCGACCGCGAGCGTCACCATCATCATGGTTCCACCGGCTCCGCCGTACGCTTCCGGCACGCCGATACCCATGAGCCCGAGCTCGAAGAAGCCGGGAATCAACTCCGGATCGAGCTTGCCGGCACGATCCATGGCCTGCACGCGCGGACGCACCTGCTCGTCGGCGAACGCCGCGACGGCATCGCGAAACATCGTTTCGTCTTCGGCCAGCACGGTGAGTGGTGTGCGGGCCGCATCGAGGTCCGTTGTCATGCGATCCAATGTATCGGGTGGCTGACGCTTGCGTGAGCGGCTGAGCCCGGTGCTAGCGCTCGACCGTTACGTTCGTCGCCGCTTCGCGGCAGGCATCGCCGCACCAGCGCTCCGGAGTCCCCTGTGGGCGCACGCACGTGCACGGCGCAGGCACTCGACGTCCCCGCGGTTCGACGCCTGCGCGCTCAAGCACCACCTCCGCCAGTTTGTCGTGCACGCCGAACGCCGGCGTCACCGACACACCGACGTGCGGAAACGGCGCTGCGGCCTCGCGCGCCATGCGCGGAATATCGCGCGTCGAGTGCTTCCCCGGCGACAGCATGTACGGAAACACCACGACCTCCGTCGCGCCCGCCTCGACGCACTGGGCGAACCCCTGCGCGATGGTCGGTTCCGCCAATTCCATGTGCGATACGCGCACGATCACGCCGTCCCCGGCGATCGCCTGCACCAGATGCCCAACGCAGTCGATCATGCGATTGGCGGCATCTTTGACCGAGCCGTGATCCACGAGCAAGATGGCTTTCATGGGCTGGGCTCCATGTCGTGACCGATGCGTCGACTCCCTAAGCTAACGCGTGGCGGAGTCGAAGACCTCGAGAGCCAGCTCCACTTTGCCGAACGGCGCCGAGACCTGTACGCCCTGCACGGTGCCGCGCACCTGCTCGAGCATTTCGCGTGCGAGTGCAATCCCTTCGGCCAGCCCATGCTCCTTGGATTGTTCGCTCGCGCGACGCATCCGCTGAATCACCGTATCAGGCACGACTACGCCAGGCACTTCGTTGGCGAGAAACTCCGCGTTTCGCGCCGAGACGAGCGGCCAGATTCCGGCGATCACGGGAATGCGCACGTGATCGATCGACGCGAGAAAGCGGTGGAGTTGATCCACGTCGAACACCGGCTGAGTGATCGCGAACTCCGCACCCGCATCCACCTTCCACTCGAAGCGGCGCAGCTCGTACGCGGGGTCGATGGCGGCCGGATTCACTCCGACGCCGATGGCGAACTGTGTCGGCGCGCCAATCGCGTGGCCACCGGGATCGAGGCCCCGATTGAGGCGGCTCACCAGATTCGTAAGACCGATCGAATCGATGTCGAAGACCGCGGTGGCGTCGGGGTAGGGGCCCATCTTGGGCGGATCGCCGGTGATGATCAGCAGATTTCGCAGCCCCATGGCCGACGCGCCTAACAAATCGCTCAGCATGCCGAGCAGGTTGCGGTCGCGGCAGCAGTAGTGGGTGACCGTCTCGATCCCGATCTGCTGCTCGATGAGCAGGCTCGTCATGAGCGCGCCCATGCGGCTCTGCGCCCGCGGTCCATCGGGCACGTTCACCGCGTCCACGCCGCGCGCGCGGAGCGCGCGCACGCCCTCGAGCATCCGGCTCGCGTCCACGCCGCGCGGCGGCACGATCTCGACCGATGAGACGAATTCTCCCGCCGCGATCTTGGCCGCCCAACGCGATCGTTGGGCGAACGGGATCGCCGGCTGTGCGCCGTCCTGTCGCGGTTCATCGGCGCGCACGGCGGCCGCATCATCGGTGTGCGGCAATTGATAGCGCACCGATGCGCGCCATTGCTGCCGGGGCACGAGCGGACGGATGCCTTCGACGAGCGCCTTGATGTGATCCGGCGTCGTTCCGCAGCACCCGCCCAGTACCTTGGCGCCGGCCTGAATGAGGTGGCGTCCGTAGTTGGCGACGTATTCCGGGCTCGCCATGTACATCGTGCGGCCGCCCACATCGCGGGGCATCCCGGCGTTCGGTTGCGCGCTGAGCTTGCGCGACGACACGGCGGCCATCCGTTCGATGGCCTCGAGTATCGCCTGCGGCCCAACTGAGCAGTTGAGTCCGATGATGTCCGCGCCCCAGCCGTCGAGCGCGCGCGCGACGTCTTCGGGTGTGGCGCCGAACGGCGTGAGACCATCCTGGCCGATCGTCATCTGCGCGATGAGCGGCGCCGATGCGTCGACGTCGCGTGCCGCGCGGATGGCTGGCTCGATCTCATCGAGATCGGCGAAGGTCTCGAGGATGAAGAGGTCGGCGCCGCCCTCGCGCAGCGCCTCCAGCTGCTCGCGGAACATCGCGCGCGCTTCGTCGTGGCTCGTCGGGCCGAACGGTTCGATGCGAATGCCTAACGGGCCGACCGCGCCGGCCACGAGCACGTGGTCGCCCGCCGCCTCGCGGGCCAGCCGCGCGGCGCGACAGTTCAGGTCCCGCACCTGCCCCTCGAGACCGTGCGGCGCCAGCTTGATGCGGTTCGCGCCGAAGCTGTTCGTCTCCAACACCTCGGCGCCCGCCTTCACGTACGCGCGATGCACGTCGCGCACGAGATCGGGCGCGCGCGCGTTCAGCTCATCGTAGCATTGATTGATGAACACGCCGCGGGAGTACAGCATCGTGCCCATCGCGCCGTCGAACATCACGATGCGCTCCGGCTCGAGCAGCTCGCGCGCGTCGCGCCGCGGACTCACGCCGCGGCTCCGGTGTCGCGTTCGCCACCGCCGCGCACGGCGTAGTACTTCGCCGCCGGATGGTGGACGATGATCGCCGCCGTCGACTGCTCGGGCACCAGTTGGAACGCCGGGGTCAACGTCATGCCTAACGACTCGGCCGCCGGCAGCAGACGGAATACCGTCGCGTGGTCGTCCAGGTCCGGACACGCCGGATAGCCCCAGGAGTACCGCTTCCCCTGGCCGGCCGCGATGCCGAGATGACGCCGCACGTACCGATGCATCCACTCGGCCACCGCTTCGGCTGTCTCGACCGCAAGACCGTGCAGATAGTACGCTTCCGTGTATTCGTTCCGCGACTGCAACTCGTCGAAGCGGCGTTGGGCCGCGTCGCCGACCGTCACGATCTGCAGCGCGGCGACATCCACGTCGCCCGATTCCACCGAGCGGAAATAGTCGGCGAGACACAGCCGCTCCCGACCATCCTGCCGCGGGAACTTGAACCGCGCCACCTCGCGCAGAGCGCCGCCATCGCTCCCGTAGGCAGCAGCGTCGTACACGATGAGCGAGTTGCCCTGCGACTGCACCGGAAAAAGTCCGTACGCCGCTCGCGGGACGAGCCACCGTTCGGCGCGTGCGCTCGCCGAGAGCCGCTCCAGCGTCGGACGGAATTCGTCGCGCACCGTTGCGTCGAACGCCTCGCCCGAACCGCGCCCACCCCACTGCAACCGAAACAGCTCGTCGAGGTCGAGCAGCGCCAACACCTCGTCGAGCGGAATGTCGTGCAGGACGCGAGTGCCGAAGAACGGCGCTTCGGGAACCGCGTTATCGGTCGCGACCTCCGAGCGCGTCGTCGCATTGGTGCCGGCGGCGATGTCCTTGCCGACCCCCGAGCGCAGAAACACGTCGCGTCGCGCGTCATCGAGGTTGCCGGTGACAAACGCCTCGCGCCGATCCGGATCCATGAGCGCTTCCACGGAATCGAGTCCCTCGAACGCATCCTTGCAGTAGAACACGCCCGGCGCGTACGCCCGTTCTCCGTCGACGAACAGCGCGCGCCGGCCGAATCGCCGATTGATTGCCGCGCCGCCGATCAGCACCGGCACCTTCAGCCCGCGCCGATCCAGCTCCTGGACGCATATCGGCATCTGCTTCGACGTCGACACGAGCAACGCCGACAACCCGATGGCGTCGGCACCCACCTCGACGGCCTTGTCGATGATCGTGTTCACCGGCACCTGCTTGCCGAGGTCGAACACCGTGTAGCCGTTGTTCGAGAGAATCGTGTTCACGAGCGACTTCCCGATGTCGTGCACATCGCCATAGACCGTGGCGAGCACCACCTTCCCCTTGGTGTAGCCCTCGGCGCGCTCGAGGAACTGCTCCAGATGCCTAACGGCGCGTTTCATCACCTCGGCGCTCTGCAGCACGAACGGCAGAATCAGCTCGCCCGCACCGAACTTGTCGCCGACCTCCTTCATCGCCGGCAGCAGGACCTCGTTCAGGACGCGGATCGGCTGCTCCCGCACGCCGGCCGCGTCGAGTGCGTCTTCGATGCCGTCCTTCTTGCGGTGCAGAATCTGCCAGTGGATGCGGCCGTCGGGCGTGAGCGCCGCCAGGTCGGATTCGGCGGACGCCTCGCCGGTGCCGGGCGATTTCTGATCGGCGCTCGCCGAGAATTCGATGAACCGCTGCAACGCGTCGGGACGCCGGTTGAACACCAGGTCGTCCGCCAGCTCGCGCTCTTCGGATGACAGCTCGGCGTACGGCCGGATGTGCGCCGGATTGACGATCGCCATGTCGAGTCCGGCCTGCACGCAGTGATGCAGAAAGACGGAATTGAGCACGGCGCGCGCGGCCGGCGCCAGTCCGAAGCTCACGTTGCTCACGCCTAACGACGTCAGCACGCCGGGCAGCTCGCGCTTGATCAGCCGGATGCCCTCGATCGTCTCCGCTGCGCTGTCCACCCATTCCGCTTCGCCCGTCGCGAGGGTGAAGGTGAGATCGTCGAAAATCAGATCCTCGCTGGCCAGGCCGAACTCGTGCACCGCGATGTCGTGGATCCGCCGCGCGATCTCCAGCTTCCGTTCGCGCGTCTTCGCCATGCCCGCTTCGTCGATCGTCAGTGCCACGACGGCCGCGCCATGCTGCTTCACCAGCGGCAGCACCGCATCGATGCGCGCGCGCCCGTTCTCCATGTTGATGGAGTTGACGATCGCGCGGCCGGGCACGTGTTCGAGCGCGCGCGCAACCACGTCGGCTTCGGTGGAGTCGATCATGAGCGGCGTCTCGACGCTCATCGACAGCAGCTTCACCACCCGCGCCATCTGCTGCGCTTCGTCCGCGCGCTCGGTGAGCGCCACGCACACGTCCAGCACGTGCGCGCCGGAGTCCGCCTGTTGCCGCGCGACGCCGACGATGCCTTCGTAATCATCGGCCAGGAGCAGCTGCTTCACTTTCCGCGAACCCTGTGCGTTCACGCGCTCGCCGATGAGCAGCGGCGGCGGGTCCTGGTGCAGGGTGAGCGCGCGCATGGCCGACGACACGCGCGGCACGTGCGGCGCCGCGCGCCGCGGTCCGCCGCGCTCGAGCGCGCGCACGGCGCGCACGACGGCGTCGAGGTGTGCCGGCGTCGTGCCGCAACACCCGCCCACCACGCGGACGCCGAAGTCGCGCACGAACTCGCCTAACGCGGTCGCCATCGCCTCCGGCTCGAGCGGATACACCGCGTCGCCGGTGCCGGTGTTGAGCGGCAGGCCGGCGTTCGGGATGCACGACACCGGGCGCCGGGCATGTTCGGACAGCCACCGGATCGGCTCCCGCATGTGCTCGGGGCCCGTCGAGCAGTTGAGCCCGAGCACGTCGACGCCTAACGACTCGAGGGTGGTCATCGCGCTCGCGATGTCGGTGCCCAGCAGCATGCGACCGCTCGTGTCGAGCGTGACCTGCGCCTGCACGGGGACACGCCGCCCGGTTTCCGCAAACAGCCGCTCGAATCCGGCCAGCGCGGCCTTCACTTCGAGAATGTCCTGCGCCGTCTCGACCAGCAGGAGGTCGACCCCGCCCTCGACCAGCGCCTTCGCCTGCTGGTAGTAGTCGTCGAGGAGCTCGGCGAACGTCACCGCCGACAACGTCGGATCATCGCTCGACGGGAGCATTCCCGTTGGGCCGATCGATCCGGCGACGAACCGGCGCCGGCCGTTGCCCGCGGCGTCGCACGCCTCGCGCGCCAGTTCGGCCGCGCGCACGTTCAGCGCGTGCACCTTGTCGCCCAACCCCCACTCCTTGAGCCGGCGCGGCGTGCTCTGAAACGTGCAGGTCTCGACGACGTCGCACCCCACGGCCAGAAACGACTCGTGAATCCCGCGCACGACGTCCGGCCGCGTCAGCACCAGATAGTCGTTGCACCCCTCCGTGCGCGCGCCGCCAAAATCATCGGCCGTCAACGCCTGCCGCTGGAGGTTCGTGCCCATCGCGCCATCGAACACCAGGACGCGCTGCGCCAGCTCGCGCAGATACGGCGAGTCGCTGCGCTGCGCAGTGGCGCGGGATACGGTGTCAGCACTCATATGATCATCCGATAGCAAAAAAGCCCAAGTGCGCACAGGCACCGGGCCGGCGCTTTAGCGGAATGTTTAACGTGGCCGCAAGTTGCCTTAAATCGCCACGAACCAATTTCACAACCCACACGCACCATAACCGCAACGCTCACCGGAGGCAAGACACGTTCCGGCCCAGTGCGTGTTGGCTTTGGGCGGCGACGCCTGAGGGATGCCTCACGCCACTCGAGTCGCGACCGGACTTCAGTCTCCCACCCGGCTGCTGTCCGGCCTTGCCCGTCTCGTCCGATCTTGTCCCCCCTTATGTGTCACACCTGCCTCCACCGGCTCATCACTCAAGCGCGGCTCGTATCGGTATCGCACGAGATGATTGTGCAGCACGGCATCGAGGATTGCCTGCTGATCGGCAGTAAAGTCTCTCCGCCACTTCTCGTTCTCGCTGTGCAGCGGCTCGCTGCGAATCATCCGCTCGAATGATCGCACCCACGGCAGCTCCGCGAACTCCGCCACGCGCCGAAAGTGCTCGACGGGGTCGCGGCACAAATCCTCGTATCTGATCTCCACCATGCACGATGCCGGCACGGACTGCTTCGCGCTCTCCATCGCGTCCATCAGGAGCTTCCATTGGATGCCGGCTAACGCGACGAACGAGCGATCATATCGCTGCCATTCAGCCGTTTGCTCCGATGTGAGGTCGCCGAACAACCACCCCGATGGTCCGCGCCAGCCGCGCCACCACGGCACCTTGAGAAACGATGCAGCGACCGGACGACCATCGCGCATCACGTGGATGAACTTGGCGTTTGGAAAAATCTCGCGGAGATATCCCACCCGCGGCCAGCCCGTCACCTTGGCCACGAGCTGCGGGCGCCTCTTCGTGGGCACACGACTCAGCGCGCCGCGCACGTTTGCCCGCGCATCGTTCTGAACGTCGCTCGCCAGCAGATCGCGACACGGCGACGTGAAGCCCGGCGCCAACTGCTCCCAGTAGTCGTAGCACTCGCCCGGGTCGATCAAATGCGCCAGGCGTCCCCCGACCACAGGCACGGCGAGCGCGTGCATGAGCGCGCGGTTCACCGGTCTCGCGTTAGGCCATTGCTCCAGCACGCGCGACAACCACGCCGCACGCGGGTGCCGGCACATCAAGCGGTGAAAAACGCTCGATCCGCTACGCCCAACGCCAACGATGAAGAGCGGGGCCGGATTCACCGCGATCCGCTCACGCTCGCGCCGCTCATTCGCTGCCGGCGCCACACGGCACGCACACGCTCACGCTCCTGTCCGATTTGAACCCGATGCGCCGATCTGCCGCCGCTCAGCTTGGTCGGCCCGAACAATGACCGATTCCCGAGCTTCATGCAATCACGAATGCGCGTGCCGGCCGTCGACCTTCTCGCGCGCCGGGTGTTGCCACCGCGCGCGCTGGCCACGATCCTGCACAATACGCGCTGAATGCTCGGCGCGCGAACCAGTGCAGCTGCGTCGGGTACGATTCGCAAACGGCCTACTGCCGACTCGCTTTGACGTCCAGCATCGGGACGAGAGGAATCCCACGAATGCGCCTTCCGTTCACTATCGCCATACTCGCCGCCGGCGGCACGATAGCGGCTCTCGCCGGACTGGACCGCGTTCAGTCTCCGAGTGCAGATCGTGTTCCAGTCGCCCCTCCGGCGATCGGTGCAACGCACATCACTCGCCCCCCTGCGGCATCGGCGTACAGCGCGACATCACCACACTGGCCATGGATCCGAACCATGGTCACCGACTTCCGGACCCAGTACGTGTCGAACGCCGGGCAGCGCAACCGCGAGCGCGCCTGGACCGCCGCGCATTTCGACTTCGTGATGAGCGGCGATGTCCAGCAATACAAGTCGCTCAACCCGGCCATCCGCGTCATCCCATATGCACTCGATTGGAACGTCATGCAGCCGGGCGAGCAGAAGTCGGCAGGGCTGGCGACGTCGTACTACGATGACATGCAACAATGGTTCGCCGCGCATCCCCAGTACCCGCTCGAGAAGGCGTTCATTCACCTCGCCGGCTCGGACCCCAGCCCTGCGTCGCGTTTGCAGTTCACCGCGTGGGGATCGAAGCGGTGGGCCATCAATCCCGGCGATCCCGGCGCGCGCGCCTACGTCCAGGACCGCATCCGTCGCTTCGTCGGCAACGGCGACGGCGTGTTCTTCGATTCCCACTCGTCGGGCGACATCGGCAAAGCGTTAGGCAAGGCGCCGCTCGCCGAGTATCCCGATCGTCAGGTTTATCAGAAGGACATGATCGAGTACGTGCACGAGATCGCACAGGCCATCGCGCCGAAAATCGTCATGCTCAACACGGCCGAGTACATGAAGCCGTTCGACTGGAACATGGTGATGGCTGCCGGCGCGGTGCACCTCGAGCGCATGAACAATCCGCTCACCGAACTGATGACCGAGCGCTGGCGTTGGGTCGATACGCTGCTCACGCACAACGTGTTGGTCGAGCTCGTGTCATTGGACAGCTGGGCCGATGCCAACAGCGTCCACGGCATCTTCGGGACGTATACGCCGGGCAACTATGGATCGAAGGCCGAACGTCTCAAGATGTTCGAGCTCGCCAGCTATTACCTCCTCGTACCATCGACTCCCGACCGCCTCTATCTCGATCTCGAGAACGCCTGGAAGGTGCCGTACGATCAGGTGTGGCTGAAAGCACAGGAGTTCGACGTTGGGCATCCAACGGGTCCGCGGCACGTCATCCAGAGCGGCCGCGACAGCACCAACACCGGGTTTTCGATCTGGGCGCGTGACTTCGATCACGCGTTGATCCTCGCGCGCCCGACCAGTACCTGGAAGAATCGCAATTTCGGCGACAGCACTGCGGTGCTGGTGCCCCTGCCGAATGGCGAGTCGCTGCGCCCCCTCCATGGCGACGGGACCCTCGGCGCACCCGTGACATCGGTGAAGCTGCGCCAGAGCGAGGCGATGATCCTCGTGCGTTAGGCGAGCCCGAAAATGCTCGTCGCCAGTCACGAGATCGAACGCATCATTCGCGAACGGCAGGGCTCCGACGGCCGAGCGGCGGCTCGTCAGTGCGCTCGATGATCCGGCGATTCGTCTGCGCGGCGCCCCGTGGCCCGCGTCCGCTCGTCGACGCGCTGCACCAGCGCGAGAAGACGGTTGCGCTCCAACGGCAAATCGAGCTCGGCCAACACCAGCCGCTGCAACGCTGCAGCGAGCGTTGGGCGCGTCGCCTCGCCGCTGTGATACACGAGGAACGAGCCGCCGCTCTCGAGCGGCAAGCGCCCGATTTCCGGATTGGCTAACGCCAAGTTGCGGTCGATGATCGCGACCAACGGCCGCGTCGTTGCCGCGATCTCGATCGCGTCGTGCACCGAATGTGCTGTGTGAGGCACGTGTCCGGCGTGCGCCAGCATCTGCGCCAGACCCTCGAGCAGTGCCTCATCTCCACCGACCAGGAGGATGCTCGCCATCTGCGTTCCGGTGTGAGTGTTGAACGCGTCCCGAGCGGCGCACCGAAACGTCAAGCGACGCCAATCGAGTGCATGAAACTCTCCAGGAGCACGAGCACGAAATACGCCACCAGCGGTGACACGTCGAACATGCCAAATGGCGGAATGACCGATCGCAACGGACGCAACAACCACTCCGTCAGCGAAACGGACCACCGGATCCACGCCTTGTATGGGTTGATTTGCAGCCATGACGCGATGATCCGAACGATCAGCGCCAGCTTGAGGATGCCGAACGTCAAACTCACTACCAGATCGTAAATGCCGCGCGATCCGCGATTCGCGGACACGGCCGCTTCCACGATCATCTCGCGCACGAATTGCAGCGTGAGAATCAGCAGGATGCCGGCGATGACTACGACGACGAGCGCCCACCAGGGTGCGCTCGCCGGCATGCCTCCGGCGCGAACGACGCGACGTTCGACGGGCGCCAGCGCCGGGTCTACGACCCGCCGAAAAAAGCGGGCAACCGGTCCGAATGGATTGATGCGGCGCGTGCGAACCAGCCAGTCGAATGCAAAGACCACGAACAACACCGCCGCGACCGCGAAGAGCGCCGGACGCAGTGCACTGAGAATGAGATCGAACGCGTCGAGAAAGCGGATCACGCAGCGAACAATGAGTCGCGCGTCACTGTCGAGCAAGACCGCGTGGCCGCCGCCCAGCGACGCCTGATGCACGCCGCGACGCGCATTCGGCCGGCAACCACGCGCGCGGCCGCCCAGCCCGGCGGTAAGCGTTAGGCATCGCCCGGCCACGACTCGAGCGACACGCGCGCGCCGCCCGAGGCCTCGGGCGTGCGTCGCGCACCGGCGGGCGCGCGCCACGGCGCGGCGGCCAACGCCAGACCCAGTGCGCCACCGACGATGACCCCGGCCCATTCCACCCATCCCACGAACGCGCCATGCATGACCAACGGAGCGATCACCAGCCCGCCCACGAGAGCGATGCCCAACGCAGCGCCCGCTTCGGTCCGGCGACGCGATCGGCTCCCCCAATAGGCGAGTGGCAAAACCAAACCGCCGAGCCACAGCGCCGACAAGGCCGATGTCTCGCCGCCGAACGCGTACGGCCACGGCAGAAGGAAACTCCACCCGAGCGCCGGCCCGAGCGCGACCCGGTGCTCGCGCACCGCACCGCGCGCACCATCTCGCGCACGGATCACGAGTGCGTTGTCCAGGATGCCACCCGCCACGCGCAGCGTGTCGTTGGCGGCGGCCTTCGGGAACACATCTTCGAGACCAATGATCGGATCGCGAACCATCGCACGAGCCGCATTCATCCGGATCGAAAAAACCAGCGAGCGGTGATGCTGGCCGAGCAAGAACACTTGCGTTCGATACGGATCGTACACCGAGAGAATCGGTGCGATGCGTTCCGTCGGCGCGCCCGGCACCACGACAGCGTGCACCAGCACGCTGTCGGACACCAACCGCCGGCGGAAGAGCGGATCGCTGCCAAGCGCGCCGGGAGGAAAAGCGTACCCGGCCGCATCCGACTTAACGATCGTTCCAGAGAACCGGTCCAAGTGAAGCACTGCCGGGTCCCATTGGCCCCATAGCGTCGTCCCGGGAAGCGAGCGATGCAATGCCCAGACTGTCGCACACAGTATGGAAATCCATATAAACACGCCGCCCCACAATTGCCGGCGGGCCTGCTGCGCAGTCGGCAGCAACCACGTTCTCCACGAGTCTGCCAGCGCAACGCCGAGTACGCCACCGAGTGTGTTCGTGATCACATCGCCGAGACTCGAATCGCGGCCGGCGATGATGTGCATCTGGAGGAGCTCGATCACCACCGTAAGGCAGAATGCTATCGCGATGACGCGATGCCGCCGTACGCCGGCCAACCGCATGCCCATACCAAAGGGCACGAACAGAATGACGTTGAGGATTATATCTTGCACAGCCATCTCGCCGCAGAGAACGCAGAGGCTCGGCGCGAACGCTGGCGGTCCAGGCTGCGGCGTGAGCGTCATGATCGCGATGAACGCGAACCCGAGCGCTGCGAGTATCACTCCGGTTGTGCGATGTGGTGTCAATGCAACATCCAAAGTCGTTGTGTGAAATTCGTTCGGCGCATTTGAGATCTCGGATTTCGAGCGCTCACCTTTCGCCGATGTTCCGCGCTGTTTGCGGATCGACGTTGGGCCCGACTTGGCACCCTACCTGCAGACGTCCGCCGCTTGCCATGGAGCAACACATCCGCCTCACCGTCCGATTCGTCGAGCCATGAGCACTGTGTCCGCTGCCGTGGAACATATCTTTACAGTAGACGTCGAGGAGTATTTTCACGTCGGTGCCTTTGAGAGCATTGTCTCGCGAAAAGACTGGAGCAGCTACCCGAGTCGCATCGATTCGAGTATCGACCTGCTGCTCGATCTGCTCGCGCGACATGGCGCAACCGGCACGTTCTTCACGCTCGGATGGGTCGCCGATCACAATCCACGGCTGGTGCGTCGCATTGCGCAAGCCGGGCACGAGATCGCGTCGCATGGATACTGGCATCGCCGCGTCGACTCGTTGGCGCCCGAAGAATTTCGGCAAGATGTGCGTGCATCCAAAGCGGTGCTCGAAGATGTGTGTGGTACCACCGTCTGGGGATTCCGTGCGCCCAACTTTTCGATTCGCCCCGGTTGCGAGTGGGCGTTCGACGTCTTACTCGAAGAGGGATTCCGCTACGATTCGAGTTTGTTTCCCATTCGCCGTCCAGGATACGGCTATCGTGCGGCGCCGGTCGTGCCGCACAAGGTGCATCGCGCGTCGGGAACATTGTGCGAGCTGCCGCTGGCCACGACGACGTGGCGCGGCGCGCGCATTCCGGCTGCCGGCGGCGCGTATCTTCGGCATCTCCCGTTCAGCGTCATTCGCCGCTGTTTCCGTGAGCACACGTACACCGGCGTTCCGGCCACGTTCTACCTGCATCCCTGGGAGCTCGATCCTGACCAGCCGCGTCTCCCCGTTGGATGGATTACCAAAGCGCGTCACTACGGTGGACTCGCGCGCACGCGTCCGCGCATGGAGCAGCTGCTCGCCGAATTTCGCTTCACGACGGCGGCGCGATGCCTGAAGCTGCCGACTCCCGCGATACGGCCGTTGAACGCCAGGGTCTCGAATCTGGCCGACTGAGCATCGTCGTCGACGCGTTTACGGGGCCGGCGAACGAGTGGGACGCGTTCGTCAGGACGGCCGATGGCTGGACGCATTTTCACCTCCATGGATGGAAGACGGTCATTGAGCGCGTGTTCGGCCACGAGTGCATCTATCTCGCGGCGCGAGACGCGGCATCGCGCATCGCCGGCGTGCTGCCGCTGGTGCGCGTCCGCAGCCGCCTGTTCGGGCATTACCTGGTCTCGATGCCGTTCCTCAACTATGGTGGTCCGTTAGGCAGCGACGAGGCGGTCCGCGCGCTTGCCGTGCGCGCCGAGGAGATCGCGCGGCAGGGCAGCGTTTCGCTGCTCGAGCTGCGCAGCCGGCGCGCGCTGCCGCTCGACATGCCGGTCTCGCACCGGAAAATCACGGTGCTGCTCGATCTGCCATCGGGGTCCGCCGCGCTCTGGACCACACTGCCGGCAAAGGTTCGTAGCCAGGTGCGTCGGCCGCAGAAGGAAGGCGTCACCGTGTCCTTCGGTCCCGAGCAATGCGCGCCCTTCTTCGCGGTGTTCGCCCGCCACATGCGCGAGTTAGGCACGCCCACCCAGCCGCGCCGCCTGTTCGAGGCGATCGCCGACCAATTCGGCAGCGACGTATGGTTCGCGTGCGCGTATCTCTCGAATCATCCCGTCGCCGCGGGCTGCGCGTTCCGCTGGGGCAACGAGCTCGAGATGACGTGGGCGTCGTCGCTCAGCGCGCACAACCGCGTCTCGCCGAACATGCTGCTCTACTGGAGCTTCATGGAGCGAGCCACCGACGACGGCGCGTCGGTGTTCAACTTCGGTCGCTGCTCGCCGGAATCGGGTACGCACCGCTTCAAGCGCCAGTGGGGAACGCGCGACGAGACGCTGTGGTGGTACACGCGCACGAGTGGCGCCGTGGCCAAGACGCCATCGCCCGATGATCCCGGCTACTCGTGGGGACCGCGCGTGTGGAAGCATTTGCCGACGCCTGTCGCGACGGCCCTCGGCCCGCGCATCGCGCGACTGATTCCGTGATCCGGCGTCAGTTGCCCGTGTCGTCACCGCTCGCGGCGTCCTCCCTCGCGGCGGCAGTGTGGCCGGCGCTGGTGCGCCGCACCGGTCGGGTGCTTGCCGCGGCGTCCCTGGTGCGCGAGACGTTCGGCACGCCGCAGGTGGCGCTCACGGACAGCGGAACCTCGGCGTTGGTGCTCGCGCTGCGCATCGCGGTCGGCGCGCGCGGGCTCGTCGCGATGCCGGCCTACGCCTGTGTCGACCTCGCCGCGGCGGCTCGGTTCGCCCGCGTGCGCGTGCACCTGTACGACCTCGATCCGCGCACGCTCGGCCCGGATCTCGACTCGGTCGCTGCTGCGTTAGGCCGCGGGGCGCGCGCGGTCGTCGTCGCCCACCTGTACGGCTTTCCGGCCGACGTCCCGGCGGTCCGGGCGCTCGCCGCGCCGCACGGCGCGGCGGTCATCGAAGACGCCGCGCAAGCAGCCGGCGGAACGCTGCACGGCCGTCCGTTAGGCACTTGCGGCGCGCTCTCGGTATTGAGCTTCGGCCGCGGCAAGGGCACCACGGGCGGCCACGGCGGCGCGCTGCTCGTCCACGACGCGGTGCACGACGCCGCCTTTGCGACCGAGCTCGCTGCGTTAGGCAAGCCCGGGCGCGGTTGGAGCGACCTCGCCGCCGCTACCGCCCAGTGGGCGCTCGGCCGCCCGTCGCTCTACGGCATCCCGGCGGCCATCCCGTCGCTCAAGCTAGGCGAGACGGTGTACCGGCCGGCGCATCGCCCCCGGTCGCTCTCCGCCGCCGCGGCGGCGCTCGTCGCCCGCGCCATGCGCGCCGCGCCGGCCGAAGTCGCGGCCCGACAACGCAACGCCGCTGCCCTCGCCATTGCCGCCGACGAAGGCGGTGACATCGAAGCGATCCGCACGATACCCGGCGCCGTCAGCGGGATGCTCCGATTCCCGGTCACCGACACCGGCGCGCGCGTCGAGCGCCCGGAGCTCGGCGTTCTGCGCGGATACCCGCGCACCCTGCGCCAGGAACCCGAAGCCCAGCGCTGCCTCGAGCCGGGCCCGGATCTCCCCGGCGCCGAGGAGCTTCGCCGCACCTTGTTCACGCTGCCCACGCACAGCCGCGTCACCCGCGGCGATCTCGAAGCCATGATCGACTGGCTGAGGGTGCCGATGAAGGTGCTCGCACCCGTGCTCAGCGAGGCCGCGGCAAGCGCGGGCGGTCCGCCCTGGCGGCGCGGACGAAAAGCGTGACCGCGGGCCGCGCCGCGCTGCGCGAGCAGTGGCGCGGCCGAGGCATCGCGATGCGCCCGCAGGAGATCGAACTGGCCGCTCGATCAGTCGCGCGGCGTCATTGATGCGCTACGTTGCATCGGTCAGACGATTGGACCGAGTGCTGCGTTAGGAATCTCACAACATGCGAGCGATCGTCGCACGCGCCGCGTGCGGCGGAAACGACGCCTTCAAGTGACTCGTCCGAAGTGAGCAATTCACACATTCGGAGGAGCAGTGGTGTCATCGCATCGTCGGTGCATCCGCGCGTGCGCGCCGATGGCCGTCGCCCTCGCGCTCGCGTCGTGCGTCGACAATTCGGCACTCGTCGACGTTCCGCAGACACCGGGACCGTCACCCGTCAAATGGGTGCTCATCACGCCCGGCGCTGCGCAGATCGCTCCCGGCAAGGACGTGGCGTTGCAAGTCGAGCTGCAGGACGGCGCCGGTCGAGACCTCTCGGGACAACCCGTGAAATGGTCCTCGTCCGACACGACGATCGCCGTCGTAGACACCACCGGCAACGTCACGGCGCGCAAGGTTGGGACGGCGCACATCATTGCGGCCTCGGGCCAAACGAGCGCCTATTCGGTCGTCTCGGTATCGTCTGCGCCGCCGCCGCCGCTCTTCATCACGCTGAATCCATCCACGGTGAGCGTCCCGGTGGAGGGAGCCGCGCAGATCTTTGCCACGGTAAAGGATGCGTCGGGCAACGTCGTCACCACGGCGCAGGTCACGTGGACGTCGAACAATCCGTCGATCGCGAGCGTCTCGACCTCGGGAGAAGTGACGGGCGGCAACCCCGGATCCGCGGTCATCACAGCCACCGCCGGCAGTGGTCACTCGACGTCGACCGTGACGGTGACGCCTAACTCGACGGCACCGCCGTCGTCACCCCCGCCGCCCCCGCCGCCCCCGGTGACGCCGCCGCCGTCGCTGGCCTCGTTGTACGACGACTACAGTGCCGTCTCGCCGCACTGGCGTCACATCACGACCATGATGACGGACTTTTACTATGGCTGGACACCCTCCGAGCACTTGTGGGCGGGCGCCCACTACGATCTCGCCATGTCTGGCGACGGCACCGCGTGGCATGCGGCGAACCCCACTGTGCGTCAGCTGCCGTACGCGCTCGAGTGGGCCACCGAGATCGACGGTAGCGCATCCGGCACGGCGACGCAGTTCTACCTCGACATGAAGCAGTGGTACGCGTCGCACCCGCAGTACAACATCGAAGCAGGCTTTCTGCATGTGCCTAACGCACCGGCGGACTCGGCGCACCGCCTGGTCATCTTCAGATGGGGAACCCACAAGTGGCCCATCAACCCGGCCGATCCCGGCATGCGCGCCTATCAGATCGATCGGCTTACCCGCCTCGCGAACGGCCACGACGGCGTCTTCCTCGATGTCGAGTCGTCAGGCGATTTCATGCCGCAGATCGCGAACTCGCAAGAGTACGCCGTGAGCGCAAGCTATCAAACCGCGCACACCTCGCTGCTTGCGGCGATCAAGCAGGCCTTCGGCTCGAAGATGTTGATGCTCAATACGTCGCAGTACACCACCCCGCTCGACCTCGCCGACGCCGAGGCAGCCGGCGCAGTGCACCTGGAAAAGATGAACATGCCGCTTTCCTCGAACATGTACGCGCGCTGGCAGTGGTGTGAGACTCTGCTGTCTCACGGCGTCTTCGTGGACTTCGTGAGCACCTTGTCGAGCGGCGAAGAAGCGAGCTACTCGAGCACCGTTCCGCCCGGGAACTCCCTCACCACCACGCAGCGACTCAAGCTGTGGGAGCTCGCGAGCTATTACATGGTCGTTCCGACAACGCCGAACCTGATGGCTATACAGCTCGAGAACATGTGGAACCTGCCGTACTCACAGATCTGGACGCGCGCGCAAGAAGCCGACATCGGTCATCCGACCGGATCGCGCACCATCGTGACGCGCGGGACGGACCCGGTCGGGCAGGGCTACACGCTCTACAGCCGCGACTTCGACCGCGCCTTGATCCTGGTCCGGCACCAATCCGGGTATGGCACGCAGGTGTACACCGATGCCAGTGCAGTCACGTTTCCGCTTCCTGCCGGCGAGACTTGGCTGCCGCTGCACGCCGATGGCACCGTCGGCTCCGCGGTGACGAGCATCAAGCTTCGCAACTCCGAGGCGGCGATTCTGATCAAGAAGAGCAGGGTCGAATAGCCGGGCTCTCTTCAAAACCGCACAAAGAAAAGTCGCCGCGTTCACCTCTGAATGCGGCGACTTTTCGTTGAGGGCGCGGCGGCGAGACCTACGTGGGGGCTCGAAAGTGTGGTCCCGAGACTACAATCAGCCTGTTTGCCAGTGTCAACGCCACGGTTAGAATGGCACTGTATTAGCACTGCCTTCGATGGTCTCCAGGCCCTCGTTCGATCCAGGTAGCCTCTCCGTCAATGGCGCATCCGCAAACCGTTCCTCCATACCCTCCGCCGATTCCGCCGGTTGCATACGCTCCGGCTGCGGTGCCATGGCAGGAGCCGCCGCCGGATCGGCTGCTCAAGGCGATCGGGTGGATGCTGTTTGCATACATCTGGCGCCTCCAGGACGTCCTGCCGGTCCTCGGAAAGATCCAACTTCCGCTGCTGGCCGCGGGTCTGGCGCTGGTGTTTTTCGTCACGTCGCGCCACCGGCTGCGGAGCGTCAAGCTCATTCGCTCGCGGCTCTTGTGGCTCACGGTGATCCTGTACGCGATCATGCTCATCGGAGTGCCGAGCAGCTTGTGGCCGGCGCGAAGTTTGAGCTTTGCCCTGAAGAGCCAGTCCGAGAACGTGGTGCTCATGTGCCTCGTCGCGGCCAGCGTCCGGAGCATGCGCGACATCGAATGGTTGGCCAAGATCAACCTGTACGGCGCACTGTTCTTTGCGACCATCGTCAACCTGTTCTTCAGTGTTGGGCAGGACGGCCGGTTAGGCAATTTGGTGTACTACGACGCCAACGACTTCGCGCTCGTGATGGTGGTGACGATTCCATTCGCGCTCTACTTGATGCGCGCCGGAAATGCGCGGCGATTGCGGTTGCTGGGACTCATCACGCTCGGCTTCATTCTCCTCGCTATCGTGAAGAGCGGGTCGCGCGGCGGATTCATCGCGTTCGTGGCGACGATGACGTACATCTTGCTGCGGTACAAGGCGATTCCGCGGAAGGTGCGCATGTCGATCGCCGTGGCCGGCGTCGGGCTCATCGCCGTGCTCGGGTCCGACAAGTACTGGACGCAGATCAGCACGATTGCCAACCCCGAGGGCGACTACAACTGGACCGACCCGGTGGGACGCAAGGCGGTGTGGGAGCGGGGACTCGGCTACGTCGAGCACCATCCGGTGTTCGGCGTCGGCCTCAGAGCATTCCCGATCGCCGAAGGCGAATCGGATCTAGCCCGCTCGCTGTCCGCGGAAGGACACGGGTTCAAGTGGTCGGTCGCCCACAATTCGTTTCTCGAGACGGCCGCGGAGCTGGGCATCCCTGGCTTGATCGTGTTCGTGTCGTTCTTCGTCGTCTCGTTCCGGATGCTGGCGGACGTGCGTCCGGGGCGACGATACGGTCCATGGGTGACGACGCGCGAGCTGGCGGTCTCGCAGATGCTCATTGGATCGTTCATCGGCTTCATCATCGCCAGCACCTTTGTGTCGGCCGAATATTTCACGTACCTGTACTTTCTGTTCGGGTTGGTCATCGGCCTCGACAAGCTCCTGCGGACGCGCCGGGACGCCATGTGGGCCGCGCTGTCGATGGCGCGCCCCGTCCGGTTAGGCGCTCAGCCCGCCGCTCCAACTGCGCCTCCGGCACCGTTCCCCCTGCCGGCGCCCTGATCATCTCGGCGTGCTCCCCGTTGTTGCACGACGCTCGCCGGCGATCGGCGCGCGCGCTTGACCGGACGCGAGCCGCCGCGTGCGCCGCGGGCTGAAGCAGTTGGTCGAACACGGGCTCGTGTGGAGTGGCGCGCCGCGCATCGCGCTGGCCTCGCACCGCGCGGACACACTCATCCTTGCCTATCACGCGATCGTGCCCGAGGGCGAACGAGCGGCGGGGGATGCGTCGCTGCACCTGGCGCAGTCGGACTTCGCGGCGCAGCTCGACGTGCTCGCCCAGCGCCACGACGTGGTGCCCCTCGCCGATGCGCTCGCCGAACCGGCGCCTCGTTCGCGGCGGCCGCGCGCGGCCATCACGTTCGACGACGCGTACGCGGGCGCGGTCCGGGCCGGCGTGGCCGAGCTCGAGCGCCGCGGCATGCCGGCCACGATTTTCGTGCCGCCCGGTTTGTTAGGCGGCCGCCCGTTCTGGTGGGACGTCCTCGGCGCCGGCGGTGTTCTCGACCCGGGTCTGCGCCGCCGCGCGCTCACCGAGTGGCGCGGCCAGGGCGACGTGATTTTGCACGCGTTAGGCAGGCGCGGCGATGGGTCGGCCGGCCCGGCGTACGCGCGCAGCGCCACGGAACGCGAGCTCGAGCGCGCGGCCGCCGTGCCTGGCATCACGCTCGGCTCCCACACGTGGAGCCACCCGAACCTCGCCGCGCTCGATCCGGCGGCCCGCGACGCCGAGTTGCGCGACTCGCTCGCCTGGTTGCGCGCGCGGTACGAAGGCGTGCTCCCGGTGCTCACGTATCCGTACGGACTGCAGACGGAAGCGGTACAGCGTGCCGCGGAAGCCGCGGGCTACGAGGCGGCCTTATGCATCGCCGGCGGCTGGGTGGCTGACCGCCGCCGGCCATTCGCGATGCCGCGCATGGATGTGCCCGCGGGCGTGTCGCGCGCCGGGTTCCGGCTGCGCGTGAGCGGAGTCGTGTCGTGACGGCGCGGCCGGCCGTGCTGGTGACGGACGGTGATCAGCGCGCGGCCCTCGCCGTCGTCAGATCGTTAGGCGCTGCCGGCTATCCGGTGTACGTCTGTGCCGCGCGGCCGCGCTCGCTCGCCGGCGCGTCGCGCTACGCGCGAGCCGAGGCGCTCGTGACGGATCCGCTCGAGGATGCGCAGCGGTTCGCCGGCGACATTCGCGCGCTCGTGGCGCGGTGGAACATCGGCGCATTGATCCCGATCGGCGACGCCGCGCTCCTGGCGTCGCTGCCGGATCGGGGCCGCCTGCCTAACGTGCTGCTCCCGTTCGCCGATGAGCGCGTGGTGCGCCGGATCGCGGACAAGGCCGCCGTCCTCGAGGCTGCGGCCAGCGTCGGCATCGCGATTCCGCAGCAGCAACCGGCCGCGGACCGGGATGCGCTCCTCGCGATGGCATCAGGCCTCGAGTACCCGGTCGTGCTCAAACCGTCGCGGTCGGTTGCCGAACACGGCGGGCGCCGGATCAAGTTGCTCGTTCGTCACGCGGCGTCGCCGGCGGACGTGGCAGCCGCCGCGGCGGACCTGGATCCGGCCGCCTATCCGGTGCTCGTCCAGCGGCGCGTTGTCGGGCCGGGCATCGGAATTTTTCTGCTCGTCTGGAACGGCGAAACGCTCGCCGTGTTCGCGCACCGCCGCATTCGCGAGAAACCGCCGGCGGGCGGCGTGAGCGTGTATCGAGAGAGCGTAGCGGCCGACCCCGCGCTCGCGCAGCGGTCGCGCGCGCTGCTCGACGCGTTCGGATGGTGGGGCGTCGCGATGGTCGAGTACAAGATCGACGAGCGCACCGGCACGCCGTACCTCATGGAAATCAACGGCCGGTTCTGGGGATCATTGCAGCTCGCCATCGATGCCGGAGTCGATTTCCCGGCGCTGCTGATGGACGCAGCGTTAGGCAAGCGCCCGGCCCCGGTCACCGGGTACAGGACAGGCGTGGCCAGTCGTTGGTTCTGGGGCGACGTCGACCACCTCGTGGCGCGGCTGCGCCGCTCGCGCTCCGCGCTTTCGCTGCCCCCCAACGCGCCCGGCCGGTGGGCAGCCGTTCGCGCCTTTCTCACCATGAAACGCGGAACGGATCGGGAGGAAATTCTCCGCCGCGACGATCCGCGCCCCTTCTTCCGCGAGACCGCGCAATGGTTCAGCAGCCTGCGATGACCGAGCCGCTGCGGATCGCGCTCATGCTCGAGACCGACGGGCCCGGGGGCGCCGAGACGGTCGCGCTGCAGTTGGGCGAAGAACTCCGCCGCCGCGGCCACGACGTGATGCCGGTGGGTCCCGCGCCCAGCGGTGGGTGGTTAGGCGCGCAGTTCGCCGCCCGCGGCTTCTCGCCTCGCACGTACGTGCTGCGCCGCCCGTTCGACTGGGGCTGCGTGACGTCGCTCACCGCGCTCATGCGGGTTCATCACACGCAGGTCGTGCACAGCCACGAGTTCACGATGGCGGTGTACGGCGCCGTGGCCGCGCGCCGGGCTGGAGCGCGCCAGGTCATCACCATGCACGGAGGCCGCTACTACGCCGGCGCATGGCGTCGACGCGCCGCGCTGCGATGGGCCATGGCCCACAGCGCGGCCACGACCGCGGTCTCCGGTGCGACCGCCACCGACCTCCGCCACACGCTCGGCGTGCCGTCCGATGCGGTGCGCGTCGTGCCTAACGGAATCGAGATGCAGCGGGGCGAGCGGACCGCGCTGCGGCGGGAGCTGCAGGTGGGGGATGACGAGCTGCTCATCGTCGCCATCGGTAACCTGTACCCGGTGAAAGCCCACGCCGTGCTCGTGCGCGCGCTGGCCGAGCTCGAGGAACAAGGAGGCGCTCCGGCCTGGCGCCTCGCGATTGCCGGCCGAGGCGAGGAAGAAGAGCACCTTCGCAGCCTGGCGGCCGACGCCGGAATCGCCTCGCGCGTCCACTTGCTGGGCTTCCGTTCCGATACGCCCGACATCCTGGCCGCCGCAGACCTGTTCGTGATGCCGTCCCTGTCCGAGGGACTTCCACTCGCGTTAGTCGAAGCGATGGCGACCGGGCTGCCGATCATCGCCAGCGAAGTCGGCGGCATTCCCGAGGTCGTCGCTCGCGACCGCGAGGCGATGCTGGTCCCCGCCGCCTCGCCGCCCGCGCTCGCCGCCGCGATCCGATCCTTGCTCGCCGACCCTGCCCGGCGCCTCGCGCTCGGCGCCGCTGCCCAACGTCGCGCCTATCGCGACTTCAGCGTCGCGACCATGTGCGACGCCTACGAAGCGCTCTACCGCGGGACGGCGCCCGCGTCGCCCGAGCGCGCGGGGGAGCAACGCTGATGCCGTCTGCGCTCGGGATCGTGCACGTGCACAGCAACTACTCGCATGACGGCCGCGATTCGCTCGACGCGCTGGCCCGATTTGCCATCGAGCGCGGCGTCGCATTCGTCGGCCTCACCGACCACGCCGAAGACTTCTCGGAAGCGCGGTGGCACGAGTACGTGGCGGAGTGCGCACGCGCATCCAGCGACGCAGTGAGGCTCATCCCCGGTCTCGAGTTCCGCTTTGCCGGCTTTCCCGGACTGCACCTCCTCGCCTTCGGGCTCACGCAGTGGATCGAGCCGAGCACGCCCGACGAATTCATCAGACTCGCTTCGCCGGTGTCGCGCGCCACGGCATTGGCGCATCCGATCCTCACGAGCTATGAGATCCCCGCCAGTGTGCGAGACGGCATCGATGCGATCGAGGTCTGGAACGCCACGTACAACACGCGATACCTGCCGGACCCGCGAGCGTTCCGCTTGCTGCACCGGATACAGCGTGCGCGTCCGACTGTCGTTGGCTTCGCCGGCCTCGACCAGCACGACGCACGCAACGATCGCGAGACGCGTGTGCTGGTGCGCGAGACGCAGGCGCACGATCCGTTAGGCGCAATCAGGGCCGGCGAATTCGAGAACCGCGGCCGCACGATGCGCTTCGATGCCGGGAGGGGCATCGGCGGCGCACCGCTCGCGCTGCTCTATGTCGTGCGCTCGTGCTACGATCGCGTCGAGCGCGTTCAGGACGTGATGGTGAGAGTGCTCCGCTCGCGCCGCGGCGCATCCTGAGCCGAAACGCGCTCGATCGCATCCAAGAGAATCTCAGCCTGCTTCGCACGGCTGAACCGATCGTCGCGTGCGATCCGCACCGGTGAGACGCCCTGACGGTGCATCTCGTAGCGCCTGCGGATCGCCGCCGCAATGGCGGCCACGTCGCTCGGGCCGACCAGATCCGCATCGGTGCCTTGAAGGAGGTGCGCCGTGGCGCTGGCCGGTTCGGTGAGTATCAAGAGCCACGCGTCGAACCGCATGTACTCGAAGGTCTTCGCCGGAATGAATTCCCGGCCGAATCCGACGAACACGACCAGCATCGTGGCGCGCGCCAGAAACTCGAGTGCATCCTCGTGCGGCCGGCGCGGACCAACGGAGACGTAGTCGCCGATGCCGGCCTCGTGCGCGAAGGCATCGATCGACAGCTGGCCCGGCCCGCCGAAGTCGCCGATGAAGTCGATGCCGAAATCCGACGGCGTCAGCGACAACTCGCGAATCACATGCGATGACGCACGCATGAGATTGCGCACGTCCTGCTCGAGATACACAGTGCCCGCAAATCCGATCGTGAACCGGCCGCCGCGCCGCGACGGCGGTACAGGATACGAGTCCGTCCCGTTCAAGACGGTGATCATGCGGTTGCGCGCCTCTGGATAGGCCGACGCCAGACCGTCGCGTGCGTGGTCCGTGTTCGCCACGACGACAGCCGCCTCGGCAAGCACCCGGCGTTCGTGGCGGCGTGCCTCTCGATACCACCACGGACTTGCGTGCGTCTCGTGCAGCATCGGGAGCAGACTCCACGGATCGCGCATGTCCACGATGTGCGGCAGACCGGCCGCCGCGGCGACCTGGCGCGCGGCTTCGTGCGCCAGGTGCGGCGGACCCGAGCTCACCACGGCGTGATGGACTTGCGGCCTAACGATGCGCCGCCCTGTCTCCGCGGCGTGACGCGCCCAGGCGGCGTCTCGCGCCACCACGACGTACGCGCTCACGAAGCGCGTGATCTCCCGGATCGTGGTCGGCGGCCAGTGCATTTCATCCCGGGCGATCGACGCGCGACCCGGCACCGTGCCGTTCGTGCCGGCGGTCGGCGCGCCGTGCGGCGCGCGCCGCGGAACCACGAGCCGGTACGCGCGCGCGGCCCAGTGCTCGAGTCGCTCCACGAGGAGACCCGGCTGTGGCACGTCGAAGACCCGAATGCCGTCGGGCAGCGCGTCCATCCGGCGGCGGTCGACCGCCTCGGGCTCGCGGCACATGACCACATCCAATCCCCAGCCGCGCTCGGCGATGAATTGCGCGAACTGCTCCCAGCGCCTGGCGCCGACGGCGACGTTAGGCGGAAAGTGATGGCTGATCAGAATGAGACGATGCTGGTCCTGCTCCGGCCGTCCGGCCTTCTCGAAAAACGGTGACAGGGTCATCGAGCGCGCGCCTCGACTTCCGCAATGCGCTCGCGAAGGACGGTCGCGATCCGATCGGCAATGGCCGACCAGTCGCGGCGCCGCGCCTCCGCCTGGCGCGCGCGCTGCCGGGCCGGGTCCATTGCCGAAGTCCCGAGTTGGCACTCGATCGCCTGCTCCCATTCATCCGCGCCGCGCGCAATCGTCACGAGATGCTCCGCGCTCTGCAGCGCCGGGAGGGGAACGCTCACCACGGGACGGCCCGTCGCCAGGTATTCGTTGAGCTTGAGCGGATAGATGTACTTCGTGTAGTCGTTCACGCGATACGGCATGAGACACACATCGAAGTGCTGCGGATAGTGGCACAACTCCGACGTCGGCTTCTCGCCCAGAAAGTGTACGTTAGGCAACGCATCGAGGCGCCCCAGCACCGCGTCGATCTCGGGATGTGCGTGCCGGCGGCCCACGAGCACGAACGACCAGTCCGGACGCCGCTGTGACAACTGGAGGAGCAGGTCCCAATCGATCTGCTTCTTGATGTAGCCCGTGTAGCCGATCCGCGGATGCGGGATCGAACGCACGTCTGCGGGCTCGGGCACCGGCGTGGCAAACGCCTCGTAATCGACGCCGTTGGACATCAGCATGCTGTGCGGGTTCAGCACCCCTTTTCGCGCCTGCATCATGGGCGACACCGTGAATACCTGATCCACACGTCTGATCAAGCGTTCTTCATCGGCGTCGATCGGCACCTCGTGTTCGGAGTGCGAATACTCGTCGTAAATGTGGTAGACGCTCAGATCGCTGCGCACGGCGGAAACTGCGCCCGCGTAATACATGTGCCAGACGTACAACACAATGTGGGTGCAGCCGCGCCGTTGGAGGCTCGCTCTGGCGCGCGCAAGGCGCGCCCGGAACAACGCATTGCTCAGCCATTGTGGCCGGTACACGACCGGCGTCAGTGCCGAGCTGTCGTGCACCACGAAATTCTTTGGCAACCCATCGATGGTCCGTTCACGCGACCACACGCGACCGGTCCGTAACGCGGCGCGCCAGTCCGGTGCCGGGTTGACCCAAACCACCGGGAATTGTCGAGCCAATCTCGTGAGCAGCTGGTGGCGAGAATTCCAGCGCGCACCCCAGCGGTCCACGGACAGCGAGAGAATGCCGATGCGGGGCTCGTCCCGACGAGCGGCCGGAGAATCCGATCGAGTATCCGTCACCGAACGCAAAGCAGTCAGCGAGTCAGACATCATGCGGGTGGCACACCTCGGCGTTCCGAGTCGCGGCGAGTGACGGAGTCCGAAATATTGCTCGGTCGCGCCGCTCATGCAGCAGCAGGAGCACCAAGGTCACCGTGAGCGAATGCGGGCGCGGCCATTGCTCCGAGGCAAGCGTGGCGTGATTCTTTGTACCTGGCGTACATGCTCGATGCGTGCCGTGTCCCTGGAGTGCTCGCGAGCGGTTGGCTTCCCTGAAAACTTGAGCCTTGGACCACTGGCGCCGGTGAGTTCGCTCCGAATTCTGCATATCACAGCGCCTTCGCGTGCAGGCGGTCTGGAGAGTGTCGTCCGGTTGCTGGCAACCGGCCAACAGTCACTCGGGAATCGTGTTACGGTGGTTACTGTGGTTGAGCCGGACGCGACAGAGCATCCGTTTGTGACGGCGTTGGCCGCGGACCGGATCGAGAACGCCGTCGTGAGGGTGGGCGCCAAGAGTTACGTCAAGGAGTGGCGCTCGCTTCGCGAACTGATGCGCAATACGCAACCGGATGTGGTGCACACTCATGGTTATCGAAGCGATGTCATCGGTGGGCTCGCGGCCGCCGTCACAGGCATACCGAGAGTAACCACTGTACACGGTTTCACAGGTGGCGATGCGAAGAATCGCGCCAACGAATGGCTCCAGATCCGCGCCTACCACGGCTTCAGTGCCGTCGTTGCCGTGTCGAAGCCAATCGTTCAAAGGCTCAAAAGATCAGGGCTTCGAGGTAGCCTCATCCGCACGATCCCCAATGCCATCGACCAGCAGCTCCCCATCCTGGCTCGCGACGCTGCGCGCGCCAGGCTCGGCGCCTCGAACGATGAGTTCGTCATCGGCTGGGTCGGCAGAATGAGCAACGAGAAGGGCTTGGACGTTCTGGTCGAATCGCTCAAGAACATAGAGCAACCGTTTAAAGCAATCTTCATTGGTGACGGACCGGACCGCGAACCACTAGCCAAGGAGATCGCCAGATTGGGGCTCGAGTCCGCCGTCAGTTGGACCGGCGTCGTGCCCGACGCAGCGGCGCTTTTCCCTGCCTTCGACGTCCTCGCCTTAAGCTCACGCACGGAGGGTATCCCGATCGTGCTGCTCGAAGCCATGCGCGCCAACGTCCCTATCGTGGCCACCAAGGTCGGAGGCATACCCGAAATGCTGGATGACACCGAAGCGCTTTTGGTGCCCAGCGAGGCCGCGCTGGAGCTTGCCGCCGCTATCTCTGCTGTTCGACGCGACCCGGCATCGGCGCTCGCACGAGCAGCTGCAGCACGCGCTCGGCTCGACCGCGACTTTACGGTAGAACCGTGGGTCGCGCGCTACGACGCCGTGTACCGCTCGATTCTGCCCGCGGCCCGCACCAGATGATCGTCCTCGGCCTGGTTCTGCTCGCCGTACCGTTTGTGTGCTTCGGCTACGCCTATGTCGCGTACCCCGCAGTGCTCTGGCTGGCGTCGCGATCTCGTCGCGACGTCCCGTCGCCGGCCGATCCCGCGGAATGGCCGCTCATCACGATTACCGTCCCGGCATACAATGAAGAGCGCCGCATTGGGTGGACGATCGAAGGCCTCCTCGGAATCGACTATCCGCCTGATCGCCGGCAGATACTGATTGCATCCGATGGATCGACGGACGGCACCGACGCGATCGTGCGCGAATACGCATCGCGCGGGGTCGAGTTGGTCCACGTGGCGCCGCGCGGCGGGAAGACTAACGCAGAGAATCACGCGGCGACTGCGATTCGCGGCGAGATCGTCGTCAACACCGATGCGTCGATTCGGATCCATTCACACAGCGTGAAGGAGCTCGTGCGTGCGTTCCAGGACCCGAGCGTCGGCGTCGCCTCCGGGCGCGACGTGAGCGTGGGCGATGTGGAGCAGGAGGCTAACCGTGGCGAATCCGGCTACGTGGGCTACGAAATGTGGGTGCGGGCGCTCGAAACCAAGTTGGGATCGATCGTCGGTGCCAGCGGCTGCTGCTACGCGGCGCGGGTCGATGTGCAGCGCACCGAGCTGCCGGGCGACCTTGCGCGGGACTTCGCCAGTGCGCTCATCGCCCATCAAAAAGGGCTGCGCGCAGTATCGGTGGCGAGTGCCACCTGCGTCGTGCCGCGCACGACCTCGCTGCGCGCCGAGCTCCGTCGCAAGGTGCGTACAATGGCACAAGGACTCGAGACACTCTGGCACTACCGCGAGCTCATGGCGCCCTGGCGCGCCGGATTCTCGTTTGCCTCCATGCTCGTGAGCCACAAGCTGAGCCGGTGGTTGTTTTACCTGACGCTTCCGTTGGCCGCGGTTGGTGTGGTGCTCTTGTGTGTGGCGGATCCGCGCGCACTGGTGCTGGCGGCGCTCGCCATCCTCGTGTTAGGCGCTGGATACGCAGCCCTGGCGTGGCCCGAAGGCAAACGCGTTCCGCTTCCGATTGCGCTGTGTGGGTTCGTCGTGGTGTCGAATGTTGCCGGGGTGCTTGCCTGGCTGACGTTCCTGCGCCGGCAGCGTATGCCCACATGGGAGCCCACGCGCAGACCCGACCTCGGCGGTGGGGTCGCGAAGTAGCGTCCTGATGGTTGTGCGGAGCGCCGGTTAGGCGACGGCCGGAATGCTACCAGCCGCCCTTGCGGAACAACATCACCGGCACTGTCCGCACCATGATCTTGAGATCTTCGGCCAAGGATTGGCGCTGCAGATACTCGAGGTCATAGCGGACCTTGGTGCGCACGTCATCCACGGAACAGTCGTACGTGTGGTTGATTTGCGCCCACCCAGTGATGCCCGGACGGGTCAGTTGACGGAGCGGATACTCGGTGATGTCCTGCCGGAGCCGCGCGAAGATGCTCGGGCGCTCCGGACGCGGGCCGACGATGTTCATGTCGCCCTTGATGACGTTCACGAGCTGTGGCAGCTCGTCTAACCGGACGCGACGCAGAAACTGCCCAACCGGAGTGACACGCGGATCGTCGGGTGTCGCCCAGACGGCGCCCGAGCTCTGCTCGGCGTTCAAATACATCGAGCGGAACTTGTAGATCGTGAAGATGCGGCCGCCCGCATCCTGTTTCCGCCGCTCGTACAGCGCATCGACTCGCGCGCGCCGGCGATCGAGCCCAACGCGTGTTTGCGAATACAGGACCGGTCCACGCGACGTCAGCTTCACCGCAACGGCCACCAACAACATGACCGGCATGAGAACGACGAGCGCGATCGCCGCGAGCAAGACGTTCACCGTGCGATTCAATACCTCGGACCTGGTGCGCGGCTGGATCTCGCGGCGTGCCTGCTGGCGCTCCACTGCTCGTTCACGAACGAGCTCGATCGGACGTGCAACGTCCGCCATTGGAATGGCCGACGGCGTGTTCCGTCGCGTCCGCTCCGCCGAACCGTGATGCGTACGGCGTCGATCGTTCACCCGCACGATCAAAGCATCGCTAGTCCAGGAGTCCGGAATGTCTTCCCAAAGCATGCGTGTTAATGCCGAGAGATCGAGATAACGGCGACAGTGACAGCAGCCAGTGCGGCGGTAACCTGCAAGATTCTCACCCAGTCATGTTTGCCTGCTACGGGAACCGAAATCTGGTCTCCCGCGCGCATGTCGAGTTGGTCTAATGTCGCGCCCGATGCAAAAGCTTGTTGCACCTGTTTTTCGCTCAACCGGTCCTTGTTGTCACGCTTGACCTTCGTACCGTTCAAGTCCGACGTCTGGGTTGGGCCACCGGCGAGCATGATCACATCAGTCAGCGTCAGGTCGGCCGGCACCCAGAAAAATCCAGGATGCCCAACGTTGCCAACGACAGCGATCTGTACCAACGGCGTCACTTCTACCGTGGGATTCTTCAGGTACTGCGCAAGCTGCTTCGTCAAATAGCCCTGCAACTCCGAGTGCAAGACGCCCGTTAGCGGAATGGGCGGAAGGTTCTTCAGTTGAAGCATTCGTCCGGCGCGGACACTCGCGGTGTCACTCAGGGTGGAGTCGCCGCGAACGACAATCGCAACGCGGTCGCCCACCTGAAAGTCGCCGTCTTTCAGTCTCTGCCGAATCAGAGCCGCTTGTGCCTGCTTTCCTTGTTGCGCGAGCGTCCCTGCTTCTGACTCTAACTGTGCGCGTGTCAGCGCGGTGTGCGCCGTGTCACTGAGGATCTGTGCCCTGCGGGCCGAGTCGGCGCGCGTGGAATCCCCCTGGACCGGCATCGCGTGCGTCGTGTCGTGCGGGACTGGTTGTTGAGCCGGAAGTCCGCTTCCAATGGCCGCGAACACGCAGGTCGTGACAATGAAGCGGCCGAGTCGGTGCGTGTTGTCCCGTAGCTTCCTGCTCAAGAGCGCTGACATAGTCCTCCGGCGACGTTGCACCACCTGTGCTAGCCGTCCGTTTGGGTTTTGAAATGCTGCGAATCTCTCGGCGCCACTTTCATTTCATGAATTGCGCCGTACGATCGCGAGAGTCTGGTGAGAGGCGTTCATGTAGCAGCCACACAACATAACATGATCGTGATTCCAACATCGATCCGCCCGTTCGGCTGAATAACGAGCTCGCCGTTTCGCATCGTGGACCACATCTCTGCTGGCGCTTTCCGGTGCTCTGGCGCTCTGGCACGTCTAATTGCCCGTATCGCCACTACATCGGTCCTGTGGCACCAGCGCGGCAAATTTCGCCGCTAAGCCCTCTCTCATGCTTCAGTAACGGTTTGGTATACAAGTAGTTAGCACGTGTGTTTCGGCTCCGCATGAGTTCTGCATGGACCGGGCACGACCCATCGAGCACACCTCTGGTGCCGCTTCAAACGACACGCCGGGCAAGACGACGCCCGTATCCGGTGAGTATGTCCGAAAACGAGAAGCCGTCGCGTCCGCCGCTCGTGCTCCTCGCGAACGACCAAGAATGGTCGGCGCGTTCGCTGGAGAGCATCCTGGGGCCCAACGGCTACGCGGTGCTCCGCGCGTACACCGGCAAACAAGTGCTCGATCTCGCGCGCAGCGCGCAGCCCGATCTCGTGATCATGGACATTCGGCTGCCCGATATGGATGGCGGGGATGTATGCAAGCAGCTGCTCGATGACGTTCGTTTCAACGCATCGACGCCAATCATCATCACGACGTCGGGGCCGGCCGAGCGAAGTCAACGTCTTGCGGCCTTGCAATCCGGGGCATGGGAGTTCGTTAGCCAGCCGCTCGACGGCGAAGTGTTGTTACTCAAGCTCGATGCGTTCATGCGAAGCAAACGCGAAGCAGATCGTCTTCGCGCGGAAAGTCTGCTGGATCCGACGACCGGATTGTACAACATGCGCGGCCTGGTGCGACGTGCACGAGAGATTTCTGCCGAGGCCCAACGTCTCAAAGCGCCTATCGCCTGCGTTGCATTTGCGCCGGTTGCGCAAGCTCCGGATCTCGAGGAGCGGCCGCTGAACGGCGACACGGAGCACGTAATCGACTACCTGGCGTCGCTGGTGCGACGCTGCGGGCGCGTCTCCGACGCCATTGGCCGCCTTGGCCCAACGGACTTCGCCATCATCGCTCCCGCGACCGCGAGCGATGGGGCGGTGCGCATGATGCAGCGCATTCAGGAAACAGTGGATGCGGAGCCGCGGTCCATCGGTGATGCGGCGCACAAACTCCGCATCAGGGCTGGCTATTGCGCGGTCCCGGATTTTTCGGAAAGCACCGTCGATGCAGTTGAGATGCTATTGCGCGCGACCACAGCCCTCAGGTATCTGCGCACCGAGGAATCCGGCGTCCCGATCCGCTCGTTCGAGGACGTGCCCCTCCGCTCGGCGCTCTAGCTCCGCTCTCGCGCCCGTCCGGAACTGCCTGCACGAACATTGCTATTATTCGGGCTGCGCGCCATCACGCAGTCATGGCGCGCATCCGGTGCGTGCGTCACCTATCGCGCGCCGATTCCGCTTCCATCTCTGAGCTGCCAAACCGCCTCGCATGACGAACACCGCCACCGAGGAGCGCATGAGTATCGTGATCGTCGGTCACGTCGATCACGGCAAGAGCACCATCATCGGGAGACTTCTCGCGGATAGTCACTCGCTTCCCGATGGAAAGTTGGAGCAAGTAAAGGAGCTCTGTGCGCGAACGGCGAAGCCGTTCGAATATGCGTTCCTGCTCGACGCCTTACGCGATGAACGCGCACAAGGCATCACGATCGATTCGGCGCGCGTCTTTTTCCGCACGCCGCGGCGCGAATACATCGTGATCGACGCGCCGGGCCACATTGAGTTTCTCAAGAACATGATTACGGGCGCGTCGCGCGCAGAAGCCGCGCTGCTCGTGATCGACGCGCAGGAAGGCGTGCAAGAGAACTCGCGGCGGCACGGCTACATGCTGGCGATGCTTGGCATCAAGCAGTGCGTGGTCCTGATCAACAAGATGGACCTGGTGGGATACGCACAAGCCGAGTACGACAAGTTGATGGCATCGCTCGGCGATTTTCTCGCGCAGGTCAACATCACGCCGGCGTGCTTCATTCCGGTGAGCGGGCGCGATGGCGACAATCTCGCCGACGCGTCGATGCACATGCCTTGGTACAAAGGCCCAACGGTGCTCCAGGCGTTGGACATGTTCGAGCCCGAGGCGCAGCCGGTCGGACTCCCATTTCGACTGCGCGTGCAAGACGTATACAAATTCACGGGCCAGGGCGACGACCGGCGCATCATCGCCGGCACGATCGACTCCGGACAGGTCGCAGTCGGCGATCGACTGGTGTTCCTGCCATCCGGAAAGCGGAGCAGAGTGAAAACCATTGAAGCGTTCAACCGGCCGCCGCAAGAGCAGGCATCGGCTGGTTGGGCAACGGGCGTGACGCTGACCGAACAGATCTACGTGTCGCGCGGCGAGCTGGGCGTGCGGGAATCGGATCCGTTACCGCACGTGACGACGCGGTTGCGGGTCAGCCTGTTCTGGCTCGGCCAGCGTCCGCTGGAGATGCGCAAGGAATACGCGCTCAAAATGGGCTCGGCGCGGGTGCCAATGCGCGTCGAAGCGGTGGATCGCGTGATCGACGCATCCACTCTGGCGGCTCGGCCTAACGCAACACGGGTGGAGCGGCACGACGTCGCGGATTGTGTGCTCAAAATCGGTAAGGCGGTGGCGTTCGATCTGGCGAGCGACCTGCCGGGGACGAGCCGCTTCGTGATCGTCGACGAGTACGACATCCGCGGCGGCGGCATCGTTCGCGAAGCGCTGCCCGACCAGCAGGGATGGGTGCGCGAGAAGGTGCTGGTACGCAACTCGAAGTGGGAGCGCGGATCGATTCCCGCCGAACGGCGCGCCGAGCGGTACAACCAGCGCGCGATGCTGCTGCTCATCACGGGCGACAAAGAGACCGAGCGCAAGGTGCTGGCCAAGGACCTAGAAGGACGGCTCTTCGCTCAGGGAAAGGTCGTCTACTTCCTCGGCATCGGCAGCGTGTTATACGGTGTGGACGCCGATCTCGGACGACAACGCGAGAACCGCTTGGAGCACATGCGACGGCTCGCGGAGGTCGCCAACATCATGCTCGACGCGGGCATGATCCTCATCGTGACGGCCGCCGAGCTGACGAGCGAGGATCTCGACGTCATTCGCGCCGCCGTGGAGCCGGAGCGGATCGAGACGATCTGGGTGGGCGACCGCATGACAACGGACCTTGAGTGCAACCTCTACGTCAGCGATGCGGAGGGCAGATCGGAGTCCCTCGATCGTATCGAGACCCGGCTCAAGGACCTGGGCGTCGTTTTTCGACCATGGTGAACGCCGAACGACTCAGCGAGGACCTCCGCCTGCTGGCGCGCGAGGCGGGCGAGGCGATTCTCCGGTTCTACGGTTCGAGCGACACGCGGCAAGCGGTGGCGTGGAAGGAGAACGCGACGCCGCTGACGATGGCGGACCGCGAGGCGCACGCGGTGATCGCCGCCGGATTGCAGCGCCTAACGCCCGACATCCCCGTGTTGTCGGAGGAAGGCGACATCCCCGAGTACGAGGCGCGCTGTCACTGGACGCGCTTCTGGCTCGTCGATCCGTTGGACGGCACAAAAGAGTTCACGAAGGGCATCGGCGAGTTCACGGTCAACATCGCGCTGATCGAGGATGGAGCGCCGACCATGGGCGTGGTGTTCGCTCCGGTGCTCGACCTCATGTACTGGGCGCGCTCCGGCGCGGGAACCTGGCGCGAAAGCGCCGGTGCCGGGCCCGAACGCGTCTACAGCGCCGAGCGTCCGGCGACGGCCGGCCGCATCGTCGTGCAGAGCCGTTCGCATCCCTCGGCCGAGCTGGAGGCGTACCTGGCGACGATTCGCGTCGAGCAGCGCATTTCGTTAGGCAGCTCCCTCAAGTTCTGCTGGGTCGCCGATGGCCGTGCCGATATGTACCCGCGCTTCGGCCCAACGATGGAGTGGGACGTGGCGGCCGGAGATTGCGTCTATCGGGAGTCGGCGCGCAATGGCCGCCGCCAGACACCGTTCACGTACAACAAACGGGATTTACGCAATGGCTCATTCGTTCTCGGCGCCTGAGGGCGCCGATGTGATCGGCACGACCCGGCTCGACCATGCATCGTGATACCAACCTCAGGTCGTTCGCAAAGGCCTTCTCGTGGCGCCTGTTCGGCACGCTGACCACCGCGATCATCGTATATGTTTTCACGAAGCGGGTGGAAGTCGCGCTGTTTGTCGGTGTGGTGGAGTTGGTGGGCAAGATTCTATTGTTCTGGCTGCACGAGCGCCTGTGGGAGCGCATCCCGTTAGGCAAACACGAGCCGACACCGACGGTCATCTGGTTCACGGGCCTGTCGGGATCGGGCAAGACGACGGTCGCACAATGGCTGCACAGCGAGCTGCGGCGCCGCGGCATCCGCGCCGAATATCTCGACGGCGACACGATTCGCCATCTTTTCCCGACGACGGGCTTCACGCGCACGGACCGCGACCAGCACATCCGACGCGTGGGATACCTGGCAAGCAAGCTCGAGGAGAACGGCGTCTTCGTCGTGGCGTCGTTCATCTCGCCGTACGAGGAATCACGCGCGTTCGTTCGCGGGCTCTGCCGCAATTTCGTCGAGGTGTATGTGTCGACGCCGCTCGAAGAATGCGAGCGACGGGACGTCAAAGGCTTGTACGCGAAGGCACGGCGCGGTGAGATCCTCAACTTCACCGGCATCGACGACCCGTACGAGGCGCCGGTCAACCCCGATGTCGTTCTCGACACTCGCGGCGTGACCGTCGAGGAATCGGGTCAGAAAGTCATGAACAGGATTCGCGCAAACCTGTAACGCTGCGAATCCGGGAGTGAACGATGGATCATCTGGAACAACTCGAAAACAGAAGCATCCATATTCTGCGCGAAGCGTACGCCAACTTCCGGCAGCTGTGCATGCTGTGGTCGATCGGCAAGGACAGCACGGTGATGCTGTGGCTGGCGCGAAAGGCCTTCTTCGGGCACGTGCCGTTCCCGCTCGTGCACATCGACACGTCGTTCAAGATCCCGGAAATGATCGCGTACCGGGACCGGCTGGCGGCGGAGTGGCACTTGAACCTGATGTACGGGCAGAACGAGGTCGCGCTCGCCGAGCATCGAACGTACCCGGACGGCGCGGTGGACCGGCTCACCTGCTGCGGGCTGCTCAAGACCGAAGCGCTGCGCCGCACGCTGAGCGGTGAAGGTCCGCGCTATCGCTTCAACCATACGACACACACGTACGAGCGTGATCGGAACACGGAGCCGTTTACCGGCGTCATCGTAGGCGCGCGCGCGGACGAGGAAGGAAGCCGTTCCAAGGAGCGATACTTCTCTCCTCGAACGACGCAGAGCGAGTGGGAGGTGCAGGATCAACCGCCGGAGTTCTGGAATCAGTACAAGACCGAGTTTGCGCCGGGCACGCACGTGCGCATCCATCCCCTGCTCGACTGGACCGAATTGAACATCTGGGAGTACATCGGCCGAGAGCAGATTCCGACGGTGTCGTTGTACTACGATCACGGCGACGGAACGCGCTACCGCTCGTTAGGCTGCGGTCCCTGCACGCAAAAGGTGCAGTCCGATGCGCGCGATGTGGGCGAGATCATCGTCGAGCTGCGCACCGGGAAATTCTCGCACATTGCCGAACGCGCGGGACGGGCCCAGGACAAAGAGGACGGCGGCGGCCTGGAGTCGTTGCGCCGCGACGGATACATGTAGGCAGTGCGCGGGTCCTGGAACGCAAAAGAGGCCGGCCGCGGAAACGTTCACCGCGGCCGGCCTCCTTCGTTGTGCGTGCGGGGCGTCCGATCAGCTCTTGCCCGAGAACTCCCCGGCCTGCGGCGCCAGCTGCGGTAGCTCGTCGTCCTCGCTGGTGGTGTATCCGTAGAGGTACGTGTAGTAGCGGTAGACGCCTTGTGCGCGGATGTCGTTGAGCACGGCGCCTAACAGACGAATCGGGAGACGCTTGAGGAGCTTGAGCTTCGCGTCGGCCATCTTCCGGTCCGTCGTGCCGGTGCGGAGCACCAGCAGCAGGTTGCCTGTCGCCGCGCCAAGCACGAACGGGTCGACACCGGCGCCCAACGGCGGGCTGTCGATCAGAATCACGTCGTAGCGCGCGCGCAGCTCGCCCATCAACTGCAGCATGGCTTGTGAGTGCAGCAACTCCGGGCCACGGTGGCGGCGGGTGCCGCACGGAATCAGCGCCAGCTTTTCGTGCGTCGTGGTGCGAAGAATCGTCTCGAGCGCGGCATCGCCGCCCAGGTAGTCCAGCAAGCCCGGGCGCCGGTTGGCGCCGAACATCGCATGCAGCTGACCACGCCGCGTGTCGCCGTCGACGAGGACCGTCCGGTAGCCTGCTTCCGCGAACGACAGCGCGAGATTGGACGACACGAGCGACTTCCCATCGCCGGGCCCCGGGCTGGACACCGCGAACGCGATCGAGCCCGCTCCGGCGTACGAGTTCGTTAGGCTCATACGAATCGTCCGGAAGGCTTCGATCACCTGCGCGGCCTCCTCAGGGTTCGGCTCACCGCTCCGCGCGCGCTTGATGCTGGGAACGGCGCCCAGGATCGTGAGGCCGAGATCGCTGGTCACCTGCTCCGGATACCGGAAGCGCGGATCGGTGTGGTCGAGCAGGAGCGCGAGGCCGAGCGCGCCGCCCAAACTGGCGACGATCGCAAAGGCGATGATGCTCGGCGTCGTGTTCTTGGTGGGCAGCAGCGGTGCGACCGCCGTATCGAGAATGCTGATATCCGGAATCGCACTGGCTTCCGCCAGCCGCATTTCCTCGTAGCGCGCCTGCAGCATCTGGAACAGCTGCGTCTTGGTGTTCACGTCGCGTTCCAACCGCATTTGCTCGATCGTGCGCGGCGGGATGGCCTTGAGCTCCTTGCCCGCGGAAGCGATTTGACCCTGGAGGTCCTGTTCGCGCGATTGAATCTGCGCGATGAGTCCTTTCAGAATGCCGGGAATGGTTTGCGTGCGCATGGCCTGCACGCTCGTCCGCAGCGCCACGACCGTGGGATGCTGCTCCGTATAGACCTCACGCGCCGTGCGGAGCTCCGCCTCGCGCTTGCCGAGATCGGTGAGCGCGCTCTGCAGGGCAGGCGATGTATGCGCCGTGAGAATCGGCACGAACGCGTCGGCGTTGATCGCATCTGGATGCTGCACGAGCTGCTGCAACGCGGCTTGATCGTGCTGGAGCTGCTCGAGCTGTGCTTTGTCGGTGAAGTAGTTGCCGACGACCGGGTTCTCGCCGGCGACGTTGCCGCCGAGTGGGTCGTTAGGCATGCCGGCCTGACCCGCGCCGCCTGGCTGGTTGCCGCCGACGGCGGCCATGGTGAGCGGGTCGGTGCCCGGCGCGCCCGGCGCGTTGTCCTGCGGCAGTGTGATCGCATTCTGGCGGAAGGTCTGGTACGCCGATTCCGCCGAGCGCAGATTCCCGCGCGCCGTATCGAGCTGTTCGCCCAACATGGTGGCGCTCTGCTCGAGGTTGCGGCGCTTCAATTCACCGGCCGTGGCCACGAACTCGGACATCACGGCGTTGAGGATCGCCGCAGTGCGACGCGGACTCCGGCCGGTCATCGTCACCTTCAAGAATGCGCTGCGCTCGGGCAGCGTGACGTCCATGCGGCCTAACAGACCCATGGCGACGTCGCGCGGATCGGCGACCGTGAACTGGATGGCGCGTCCATGACCGAGGGCCTCGGGCCGCGGCTTCCAGAGGAAGCCGACCGACCGCCCAACGGAGTCTCCAACCGCGCCCGACTCGACGATCGCGCCTTGTTCGGTGACCAGCGAATATTTCTGACCGGCGGGATCGACGCGAAGCGCATACGAGCCGCCCCGGAATCCTGGTCCCGGCTCGAAGCCGGCGAACACCGCGGAATCGGCGAGATCTTTCGGCCACAGGTACAACGACATCTTCTTCACGACGCGGTCCATGATGGTCGAGCTCTTGAGGAGATCGGCCCACGCACCGGCGGCAAGAAGCTCGTCGCCCTGGACAGGTCCCGGCGCTTCATTCCGCTGCGCGGCGCCGTTGTCGTTGATCCAGAGTTGGCCCTGAGTCGCGTACTCAGGCGGCAGGAACTTGGTCACGATGACGCCGGCTGCTCCGCCGACAATGACCAAGATCAAGATGAGCCATTTGTAACGTCTGAGAGCCGAGAAGTAGCGCCCCCAGTTCATTCCGGGCTCGTCGCCGTTTCCGCCTCCCCATTGCGGCCAAGCACCCTGCGGTGCGAATGCCGGGAAATTCGGATCCGGCCCGCGCTCGACGGGGAGGTTCGAAGGAATGTAGTTGCCGGTCATTCGATACCAGCTCTCCAAAGTTGGACCACGCTCAACGCGCCCAGTTGGAATTACTTGGTGAAATTGGGCACGACGCGTAGAGCGGATGCAAATCCAGGCCCACGCGGCGCGGGTGGGCCGCAACCGTGTGACGGCTTCGGAACCTGGTCAACTATGTGACAATTCGCTCGTGGGAATGAGTGCGGCTCGTCACAAGGATGCGCCTGTGCTCGCCGGTTGGTGAAGTTGGATCTCTGCAGTTGGTCAATCGCGCGGCGTTACGGGAGTGGCTCGCTTCGCGTTCTATGGCAGAACAGCCGGCGCTTAAGCCGTCACTGCGGCAAATATCGGTCGCTGCCGTCATATCTATTTAATCGACAACACGTTGTCCTGCGTCCAAGCCGCCTATGGCGACGCAGGTTTCGCCGAAGAGGCGTGCTTCCGGGCCAAGGATCACTTAGCTTGTGTCCGCCTCGGTGACGTTTGGTCGTTTCGTGTGATCTACATCATGTGGAACGCCGACAACAGCCATGTAGTGTTTCGATTACAGGCGATGTTGCCCATGACCAACGGAGCTGCGCTGGTCAAGGACCGGCTCGAAGCCAAGAGGAGACTATCGAATGTCGATGCCGTTCGTTGAAGAGCCGGAAAGCCTGCCAGCACCGGTGCAGGCTCCTGAAGCCGCTTCCCGTGACCCACTATCAATTCCCGCCGAGGTAAAGGCAAGCATACGAATTCTGGTCGTCGACGACGACCGCACGCTGCGAGAAGGCTGCGCGAGTGTGCTGCAACTCGATGGCTACAATGTGACATTCGTTGGTCGCGGCGATGAGGCGCTCGAAATGGTACGGCGCCGCAAGTTCGACATCGTGCTCGTGGATCTCTATCTCACGCCGGTGTCGGGCATCGACATCCTCAAGGCGACACTCGAGACGCACCGCGATACGATTGTGGTGGTGATGACGGGCAATCCCAGTGTGACATCGAGCATCGAAGCGTTGCGCGCAGGCGCCTGGGATTATCTGCCCAAGCCGTTCTCGGCGACGCACCTGCAAGTGCTCGTCGGTCGTGCGTCGCATGCTGTGATGGTGGCGCGAGAGACCAATGACTTGCGATTACAACTTGTACAGCAGAGCGGAAACAGCGACAAGATCACGCTGCTGGGAGTGTCGCCAGCGTTTCGCCGCGCCGTGGAGCTCGCGAGAAAGGTTGCGTCGACCGACGCGTCGGTGATGATTACTGGGGAGAGCGGAACGGGAAAAGAAGTGATCGCTCAATTCATTCACCACCATAGTCGGCGTGCGAGTCGGAAGCTGGTGCCGATCAACTGCGCGGCGCTGCCGGAGCCGTTGCTCGAGAGCGAGATGTTCGGGCATCGAAAGGGTGCCTTCACCGGCGCGGATCGAGACAAGCCAGGCCTCCTCGAGACGGCGAATGGCGGCACGCTGTTCCTCGATGAGCTGACGGAGATGTCGCACCCGATTCAGGCGAAGCTGCTGCGCGTGCTCCAGGACGGCGTGGTTCGTCGGGTAGGCAGTGAACAGCAGGACGCGGTGGTCGACGTCAGATTCATCTCGGCGACCAACCGCGATCCGCAGGATGCCGTGGGCAAGGGAGTGCTGCGCGAAGACCTGTTCTACCGGCTTCGCGTCGTGCCGATCAAGCTGCCTCCGTTGCGTCAGCGATTGGAAGACATCCCGTTGCTCGCCAATCACTTCCTGGCGCACTACTGGGCCCGTCATCGCCTGCCGGGAGACCCGCAGCCCAAGCTGACGGACGGGGCGTTCGACTTCTTGCGATCGCGGCCTTGGCGGGGCAACGTGCGAGAGTTACAAAATGTGATCGAACACGTTGCGGTATTAAGTGAGCCAGGACAGCCGATCCAACCGTCAGATATACCAGTGTATGATGACGGTCCGGCTCCGGCAGCGAAGAGTGCGTTGCCGATGTCGATGATGGACGAGCCGTACCATGCGGCGAAGGACCGATTGATCGCAGAGTTCGAGAAGGAATACCTAACGCGCCTTTCGGCGCGGGCGGGCGGAAACATGTCTCGCGCCGCACGACTCGCGAACATCGACCGCACGACCCTGTATCGTCTGATGGAGAAGCACAACGTGCGGCGTGACGAGCTGACTGGTTCAGGCGAGTGAGGTCGCGCGCCCCGCGCGCGACCGCGACGGCGCGCGAGCCTGAGCGCGTCGAGCGTTCATCGGGTGGCAGCGGCGCAATGCGCGCCGTGCCACCCGTCGTCACCCTTGCCGTACCGGATTTGCGGATTGCGAAGGCGCTGCGCGAGGCGCTGCGCCGAGCCGCCGATCGGGTGGCCGCTGCACCCGCGGCCGTCGAGCAGGGGACGCATGCGGACGATCTGCGCTTCCAGCTCGAGGCATTGCAGGCTGCGATCTCACAAGCCGCTGCGGGCGAGACGCCATTGCTCGAGCGTGCGGCGCCGGCGGTGCCGGTCCAGAAAGTCCTCAATCTGCTGCGCGCGTCGTTAGTCGCCGAGCTCTCGAGTGTGCGGGAAAGCGTTCCGGCGGGTGACATCATCTCGCTCATGAGCGCGATCGAGGACGTGCAACTGGCCCTCGACCGCGACGAGGCGCACCGGTTCGCGTCGCGACTGTCGGGTGCGGGTGGTCTCGAGCTGATCGTCGAAGTGGCGCACGATCTCCGATCGCCGCTGGCGTCTATACTCTTTCTTGCCGAGACCCTTCGAAAAGCGCAAAGCGGTGTCGTGAATCCCGTGCAGGAGCGTCAGCTCGGTCTGATTTACAGCGCGGCATTCGGACTGAGCGCCATGGCAAGCGATGTGATCGAGCTGGCGCGGGGCGGCGATCGCCTGGTGGACACGGCGCTGGTGCCGTTTTCGGTGGCCGATCTCATGCGCTCTGTACGCGACATCGTGCTTCCGATGGCGGAGGAAAAGGGCCTTACGGTGCGGCTCACCACGCCGGACGCGGATTTTCGGTTAGGCCATCCGGGGGCGTTGAACCGCGTGCTGCTCAATCTCACGACGAACGCGCTCAAGTTCACGAGCGAAGGCCACGTCGAGCTCACGGCCAAGCAGCTGTCGCGGACGCGCCTTGCGTTCTCGGTGCAGGACACGGGACGGGGGATACCGCCCGAAGTGATGAGCTGTCTCTTCGAGACGTTCCGGAGGCGGCGGAACGCGGGCGAGTATACGTTCTCGAGCGCCGGCCTGGGGCTGTCGATTTGCCGCAAGCTCGTCGCCGCAATGGGCGGTGCGCTGCAGGTGGATACCGGCGCCGCGGCGGGGACGCGCTTCAGCTTCGAGCTGGATCTGGCGATCGCGCCGCGCCTCTGAGCGCGGCGCCTTTCGTTAGGCGATAGCGCGCGGCGTCACGCCGTGCTCCGCCGCAATTTCGTGCACCTCGGGCGCGGTCAGGATGTCGCGCTCGAGCAGCGCCGCCGCGAGTGCGTCCACGGCCTGCTGGTGCTCCCGAACAATCGACTCGGCGCGGCGCGCCTGCGCCGCAATCAGCGTGCGCACCGCGCGATCGACCTCGCCTTGCAATTGCGCGCTCGGCGGACCGCTCGGCGACGACGGATCGGCGCTGATGAGTCCGACCTCGTCGCTCATGCCGAACTCCGCCACCATGCGGCGTGCAATCGTGGTCGCTTGCACCAGATCCGCGCCGGCACCGGTGGTGACCGCGTCGGGGCCAAGGAACACGAGCTCGGCCGCGCGTCCGCCGAGTGCTTTGGCAATGACGCCCTCGAGATACGAGCGGGGATGCACGTGGCGGTCCGATTCGGGCGCGAAGTGGGCGGCGCCGAGTGAGCGGCCGCGCGGCTCGATGGTCACCTTGTGCAATCGATCGTCCGGACAGGCGACCAGTCCGACTACCGCGTGTCCGGCCTCGTGGATGGCGATGAGACGACGCTCGGTCTCGGCAACGATGACGCCGGATCGCACACGACCGAGCAGCACCTTGTCCCGTGCCTGCTCGATGTGCGCGTTGGTGATGCGGTCACTGTCGTGCTGGACCGCGATGATCGCCGCTTCGTTGAGCAGGTTGGCGAGGTCGGCGCCCGAATGCCCAACGGTAAGTTGTGCGAGGCGCTCGAGATTCACGTCCGGATCCAAGGGACGGCCCGACGCGTGAAGGCGAAGGATTTCGGCGCGATCGGTGGTCGTAGGCAGCGGTACCTCGACGACTCGATCGAAGCGTCCCGGCCGGCGCACTGCCGGATCGAGCATGTCCTCGCGGTTCGTCGCGGCCATCCAGACGATGCCGTCGTTGGCTTCCATGCCGTCCATCTCGACGAGGAGCTGATTGAGCGTGACTTCCTCTTCGCCGGATCGGTTAGGCCTGCCGCGGCGGCCGCCGAGGGAGTCGAATTCGTCGATGAAGATGATGCACGGCGCCTGTTCGCGGGCGCGCTTGGCCAGCTGCCGCACGCGTCGCGAGCCCACGCCAACGTAGACCTCGTTGAAGTCGGAACCGGCGGCGACGATGACCGGGCATCCGGCCTCGCCGGCTACCGCACGGGCGAGCAGCGTCTTGCCGGTGCCCGGCGGGCCCACGAGAAGCACGCCGCGCGGGCAGCGTGCTCCGAGGGCGTGATATCGATCGGGATTCGCCAGGTACGCGACGACGTCGGAGAGGTCGGCGCGCGCTTCACGCGCTCCGCCGACATCAGCCAGCGTGAGATGCCGTGACGGCGGCGTGGCGACGAACCGCGCCGAGGCCGTGATGCCGCGCTGGCGGACGACGACGTACAGCAAGACGCCGACGATGACCGTGAGGCTCAGAATCTGAATCAGCAGCTGAACACCGGCCGAGGAGCCGAGGGCATCCACAGTGACACGGACGCCACTGGTACTCCATTGCTGCAGGTCGGAGAGCGTTACGGCGCGCGCGGGGACGTTCGCCTGGATGACCGTTTGGTTTCGACCGGCGATCGTCTTGGGCGCATTCAAGGTGGCGATCAAGCGCGCGCCGCCATCGTCGAGGCGCAGCTCCTTTACCTGATGGCCTGCGAGCGCTTGGGCGAGCTCGGAAAACGGGACGGTTGGCGCTGGTGGTTGTGCGGGGTGGAGCAGGCGAAAGGCCACCAGCGCGAGAATGAGCGACGCGCCGACGGCGGCCACGATCGGCCATGGTCCGGAGATGTGCGGGCGTCGATTGCGACCGGGGCGGCGAAAGTTGCGGATCTGGTTCCGGCGGCTGGGTCGCGGAGTTTTTTCTCGAGGCTGGGCGGGCACGTGGCGTCTGCCAAATGGAGTCTGGCGAGAGGACGCGGCGATGCCCGCGATGTAACGCGTTGGGCGTACGACGGTAGTCAGGACACTTTGCGGGTCTTTCTCCGGAGGAAGTCCATCAAGATGAACTGACCCAGGGTCATCGTGTTGGTGAAGTACGCCTTGCCGCGGCTGATGGCGGCAACACGCTTCACGAACTCGACGAGGGCGCGGTCGCGGGCCAGCATGAACGTGTTGATCATGATGCCGCAGCGACGGCAGTCGGCGACTTCGCGCAGGGTCTGGGCCGCGACGAGGGCGTCCAGTCCCATCGAGTTCTTGTAGATGGTGCCGTTAGGCATCGTGAGTGCGCTCGGCTTGCCGTCGGTGATCATGACGATCTGGCGCATGTCTTTCTTTTGCGAGACGAGAATGCGGCGTGCGAGCTTGAGGCCCTCGGCGGTGTTGGTGTGATACGGGCCGACCTGCGCGTGCGCGAGTCGGGCGAGCGGAATTTCCTCGGCGGAATCGTGGAACAGGACCACGCGGAGGGTGTCGCCGGGGAACTGCGTGCGGATGAGGTGCGTGAGCGCGAGCGCGACTTTCTTGGCGGGCGTGAATCGGTCTTCGCCGTAGAGGATCATCGAGTGCGACGTATCGAGCATGAGTACAGTAGCACACGATGAGCGGTATTCGGCTTGGCGAACCATGAGGTCCGAGTAATCGAGGTCGATGGGAACGTCGAGATTGCCGTTGCGAATGAGTGCATTCTGCAGCGTGGCGTTGACATCGAGGTTCATCGTGTCGCCGAACTCGTAGGTGCGGCTCGAGGCATCGGCCTCGATGCCGGTGGCGAGATAGGGCGTGTCGTGGCTGCCGAAGCTCGACTTGCCCAACGAACCGAGAAGGCTGCGCAGCGTCTTGAAGCCGAGGAAGTCGATGCCCTTTTCGGTGAGCTGGAACTGGACGTCGCGGGCTGCGGCGCGCGCGAGTCCGCCAGGGCCGGTGACTTCCTGGTGTCCGGCGGGCATCTGCGGCGGCGCCTCGAGATTCAGATAGCCTTCCTGCACCAGCCGCTGGATGATGTCGTCGAGCAGTTTGGCGAGCTTGGCCGTGCTTTCGCCGTCGTCGTCGGCGTCGCCTCGCAGCGCGTCGAGCATCTCCGGTGTAAACTGTCCGCTGTCCATCAACGCATTGAGAATCGCCTCACGCAGCGCTTCCATGGAGCGGTCGGCGTCGCCGCCGAACTCGCCCCAGTATGGATGCTGCATCTTGCCGCCGGCGAATCCCGATTGAAGCAGGAAATCAGCGAGCTTGTCGAGGAGCGATTGCAGGTCGATGGCATCTGCCATCTCGGGGCTGAACTTCGAATACGTGTGCGACCGCATGCAGCCACCTTGCCATCCGTTGGACCAAAGATCAAGCATCACGCGCGGCGAGAGGGTGCGCGGCGACGCCGCGTGATGCGCCTCCGTCTATATCTAACACTTCCTTCGTCGTTCGCGTTTCAGTGGCGCTTTCTCCCCCTTCAATGGAACAACGCGGGCGGTCGGTAACGCCGTCCAGTGTCGCGCCGGTGCCCCGGTATCGGAATCCGATTCGGGTGCTGATGGTGCATCGGAATTTCCGGCTCTTCTGGTTGGGACAGACGGGCTCCGTCATCGGCACATGGATGGAGTCGGTGGCGCGCGGCTGGTTGGCGCTGCAGCTGACGAACAGCGCGTTCATGGTGGGGGTGGTGTCGGCGGCGGGGTCGCTGCCGGTGTTGTTGCTCACGTTGTACGCCGGCGTGGTGGTGGACCGGCACGCGAAGCTGCGGATGGTGAAGATCACGCAGGCATTGTTGATGGTGCAGGCGGGCATCTTGTGGTGGTTCGACTGGTCGGGGCACATCACGGTGGCGTGGCTCGCGTTGTTGTCGCTGGTCGCGGGCGCGATCAGCGCGTTCGACATTCCGGCGCGCCAGTCGTTGATGATCGAGCTCGTGGGGCGTGAAGACGTCGTCGATGCGATCGCGCTGAACTCGAGCGGGTTCAACGTGGCGCGGGTAATCGGGCCGGCGGTAGCGGCGGTGGTGATCGACCGGTTAGGCCTGGCGTGGTGCTTCGCGATCAACTCGGTGAGCTTTCTGCTCGTGCTGGTGGGCCTGTCGATGATTCGCCTAACGGCGGCGGCGGCCCGGGCAGCGGACGTGTCGAGCGGACAGGCGGGCTCGTCGATGGCGGGATTGATCGAGGGGCTGCGGTTCATGGCGCGCACGAAACCGGTGGCGATGCTCATGATGCTGGTGGCCGTCTACTCGGTGTTCGGGATTCCGTTTCTCGTCTTGATGCCGGTGTTTGCGCAGGACGTGCTGCACGGGAGCGCGCGGACCTACGGGACGCTGTTGGCGGCGGTGGGCATCGGCGCGGTGTTGGGCGCGCTGTCGCTGGCGATGATGGGGCATCGCGCGCGGCGCGGGCACTGGCTCGCGTATGCGTCGATCTCGTTCTGCGTGTTTCTGTTTCTGTTCTCGTTCACGCGGACGTTGTGGCTGTCGGTGCCGCTGCTCGCTCTGGTGGGATTCGCGATGATCCAGAACAACGCGCTCTGCAACGGTCTCTTGCAGACGTTGTCGCCCGATCATTTGCGCGGCCGGGTGATGGCGGCATACGCGTTCGTGTTCGTCGGCATGGGACCGATCGGTTCGCTGCTGGCGGGATCGGTGGCCGAGGTGGCTGGAACGCCGGTGGCGGTGGGGGGCGGCGCGGTGGCGCTGCTGCTGTTTGCGGCCTGGGTGTTGTGGGTGCGGCCGGAAGTGAAGCGCCTCTGACGTGCCGTTAGGCGGAGGCGGCGAACTTCTCGCGCGCCAGGCGGACGACGATGTCGGCTGCGCCGTCGATGCCGAGCCAATCGGTGTTGAGGCAGATGTGGTAGTTTTCGTGGGCGCGCCACGAGCGCTTCCAGTAGGTGCGCACGTATTGCTCGCGCTGGCGGTTGGTTTCGTCGACGATTTTTTCGGCGTCTCTGTCGCTGATGGCGAGGCGGCGTGCCGCGCGGGCGACGAGCGCCGGTCGCGGCGCGTAGCAGAAGACGTGGAGCACGTCCTGGCGCGCGGCGAGCACGGACTGGGCGCCGCGACCGACGAGGACGGAGTGGCCGCGGCTCGCGGCTTCGATGATGATGCGTTCAGTGACTTCGATGAGGCGCTCTTCGCTGGGGGGCAGCGCGGCGTCGGCGGGGCCCGGGAGTATTTCGGGCGCGCCCAGCGCGAGGGTGGCGGCGAGGCGTTGGGCGAGGGACGGCACGCGCTCCTCGCGCGCTTCGACTTCGGCCGGCGGCGTGCCTAGCCGAGCGGCGACTTCGTCGACGAACGCGTTGTCGAGCAGCTGCCAGCCGAGCTCGTGCGCGATGCGCTCGGCCACCTCCGAGCCGCCGGAGCCGTACAAACGCGACACCGTGATGATGGCCATGGCTGGAGCGGGTGGTCCGAGGTTAGGCGAGGCGCCTGACGCGCAGGTGCTCGACGATGCGGAAGCCGAGGGCGTCCCAGGCCGCGTTGGCGACGGCGTTGTCTGACGCGTTGTGCAGGCGGAGCTCGGTCAGGCCGCGCGACTCACACCACTGGATGGCGGCCGCGAGCAGCGCGCGCAGCACGCCGCGCCGGCGCGCGCGGGGGACGACGTACACCGACGAGATGTAGCCGTGCGTCGCCGGAAACAGGAGCGGCAGGCCGCCGGTTTGAATGCAGCGCAGGATGCCGCTCACCTCGCCATCCACTTCGCCGAGGAAGATCACTTCATCGGGCGAGCGGAGTTGGGCAGCGAAGAGCCGGCGGGCACGGTCGGGCGCGTCGGGGCGGAGGCGCTCGTAGATGGGATTGTCGCCGTGCTCGCGCAGCAGCGCGAGCCTGAGCTCGACGATGAGCGGCAAATCCGCCATGTGCGCGGGGCGTACGGTGATGCCGTCGCTCGCTTCGCGACGGCTCGCGCGCGCGTGGCGGGCGGAGGCCGGCGACGGCGACGGGCGCTCGATCACGTCATCATTCCGCCGCCGAAGAGATCCTGATTCGGGCGGCGGCGCTCCGGCGGTTGGGCGCGCGTGTAGTGCCCCGAGGCGGAGCGCGACAATTTCTTGCGTGCGACGAGCGCTTCCAGCGTCAGCTCGCAGGCGGCGGCGGTGATGGCGTCGTCGCCCTGCGTGGCCAAGCCGGTGTCGCGGACGAGCTCGACGATGCTGGGCACGCGCTCGAAGGCGCGCACCATGGCCGAGGCGCCGAGGTCTTCGCCTAACTGAAGCGCGTTGCCGCGGTCGAACCACATCACGATGTCGTCGGTGTTCACGCCGCCGGCGCGCGACTGGAAGGCCGCGTCAGCGGCGCGGCGAATGAGCTCGTCGGCGATCGCGTGTCCGCCGACCAATTCGCCCTCGTATTCGAGCTCCATCTTGCCGGTGATGGCCGGGAGCGCGGCGTAGATATCGGTGATGCGCGGCACCACCTCGCACTCGCCCATCTCGATGGCGCGCCGTTCTGCGTTAGACACCGCGTTCTCGAGCACGGTGATCGGCATGCGCTGCGAGACGCCCGAGCGCTTGTCGATGCGCTTGTCGCTGCGCGCCTCGAACGCAACGCGCTCGATCACCTCGGCCACGAAGTCGGGGACGCGCACCGCGAGGCCACCGCGCTTGGTCCATGCTTCCTGCTTCGTGATCGCCATGCCCAGCTCGACGTCCTCGGGATAGTGCGTGAGGATCTCGCTGCCGATGCGGTCCTTGAGCGGCGTGATGATCTTGCCCCGCGCCGTGTAGTCCTCGGGGTTGGCGGTGAAGCACAACAGCACATCGAGCTGGAGGCGGACCGGATATCCTTTGATCTGGACGTCGCCTTCCTGCATGATGTTGAACAGACCGACCTGAATTTTCCCTGCGAGATCGGGCAACTCGTTGAGCGCGAAAATTCCGCGGTTGGCGCGGGGGAGCATGCCGTAGTGGATCGTGAGCTCGTCGGACAGCACGTGGCCGCCGCGCGCCGCTTTGATGGGATCGACATCGCCGATGATGTCGGCGATGGTCACGTCCGGCGTCGCGAGCTTCTCGACGAAGCGTTCGTCGCGTCCGACCCACGCGATCGGCGTGTCATCGCCCTGCTCGGCGATGAGCGCGCGCGCGTACTTGGAGATGGGCGCGAACGGATTGTCGTTCACCTCGCTGCCGGCGACGATCGGCATTTCGTCATCGAGCAAGGTGGCGAGCGACCGGAGTATGCGGGACTTCGCCTGACCGCGCAGTCCGAGCAAAATGAAGTTGTGTCGTGAGAGCAGCGCGTTGACGATTTGGGGCACGACGGTTTCGTCGTAGCCGAGTACGCCAGTGAAGATGGGTGCGTGCGATGTCAGGCGGTGGAGCAAGTTGTCGCGCACTTCTTCCTTGACGGAGCGCGCGACGGGGTGGGACGATGCATAAGTGGAGCGCTTGAGTGCGCCCAGCGTTTTGGGATGAGACGACACGACCTTCTCCATGCCTTCGGGAACGAGCGACGAGAGCGGCGCCGTGGAAGGCGGCGCTGCCATCGTGCAGCGTACACGCCGAACAGCCCCTGCCGCCAGGGGTGGGGCGTCGCGAACGTGTCAATCCGCCGGGGTCACCTCGACGAGGTTATCGTAAAACACAGGACCGTGGCCGAGGTCGGTCTCGCGCTGCGACGTCGTGTGGTTCGCGTTGCGTCCGTCGGCGGCGAACTTGCCCCACCAGATCGACGGCGCCCAGACGGCGCCTTCGCGCACGCTGTCTTCGACGCGCGCGACGGCGAGAAATTCGCCGCGATCGTTGTGCACGAGGACGCGCGAGCCGGGCACGATGGCGCGCGGCGCGGCGTCGGCGGGGTGGATGACTAACTCGGGCTCGCGCGCGGCGCGGCGCAACACGTCGATGTTCACGAACGTGCTGTTGAGGAACTGGTGCGCGGGCGACGAGATGAGCGTGAGTGGGTAGCGCCCGGCGAGCTCCGGCGCACGCTCGACGGATTCGTACGGCGGGGTGTAGGTCGGCAGCGGGTCGAGGCCCATCTCGGCGAGGCGCTCGGAGTAGAACTCGCACCGGCCGCTCGGCGTGGGGAAGCCGCCCTGCGCGAACGGCAGATACGGGCGCGGCACCGAGAGGCGCATCCATCCGCGCTCGACTAACGCATCGAAGGTCACGCCCTCGAGGTTGCGCCCGCCGCCGTCGAGCGCCTGGCGGATGAGCGTCTGGTCGTCGTCGCGAAGGACGGGATGGTCGAGTCCCATGCGCGCGGCGATGCGGCGGAAGATCTCGCTGTTAGGCTTTGCCTCTCCGACCGGCGCGATGGACGGCCGATTCAGCGCGACGTAGTGATGGCCGTACGCGAGGTGCAGGTCCCAGTGCTCGAGCTGCGTGGTGGCCGGCAGCACGATGTCGGCCCAATCCGCCGTATCGGTCTGGAAGTGCTCGAGCACGACCGTAAAGAGATCGCGTCGCGCGAGACCTTCGAGCACGGCGCTGCGATCGGGCGCCACCGCGGCCGGATTCGAGTTGTACACGACGAGGGCGCGCACGGGCGGCCCGCCCACGCCGGCATCGGGGCGCGTCAGCGCTTCGCCTAACCGGATCATGTTGATGGTGCGCACCGGCGGCGAGAGATCCGGGCGCTCGACGGCCGCGCGGTCGAACGTGAAGTTGGCGCTGGTCGAGAGCTGCACGCCGCCGCCGGGCCGGCGCCAGTGCCCGGTGATTGCCGGTAGGCACGCGATGGTGCGCACGGCCATGCCGCCGCCGCCGTGGCGCTGCAACCCGTAGTTGACGCGGATGAACGCTGCGCGCGCGCGTCCGTACCGTTGGGCGAGATCGACGATCGACGACTGCGGGATGCGCGTGATGCGCGCGACGCGATCCGGCGGGTACTCGGCGGCGCGCGCGCGGAGTTGGGCTTCGCCGAGGGTATATCGCTCCATGTAGTCGCGATCGACGCGCTCCTCGGCGAACAGCACGTGCATCATGCCGAGCGCGAGCGCCGCATCGGTGCCCGGTCGAATGGGAATCCATTCGTCGCACTGCTGGGCCGTTCGGGTGCGCAACGGATCGATGGCGATGATCGGTGTACCGTGCTGCCGCGCCTCGAGCACGAACGGCCACAGATGCGGATTCGAGGTGAGTGTGTTCGTGCCCCAGAGCAGCACCAGGTCACTTTCGGGAATCCCTTCGGCATCCGCGCCGATGTTTGCGCCGACGGTCATGCGCATGCCGACCGTTCCCGCCATGGAGCAGATCGTGCGATCCAGTTTCGACGCGCCCAGCAGATGGAAGAACCGGCGATCCATGGAGGCGCCTTGGACGAGACCCATCGTGCCGGCGTACGAGTAGGGCAGGATCGACTGCGGTCCATCGGTGGACCGCGCGATTTCCGTTAGGCGGGCGGCTATTTCGTCGAGCGCGTCATCCCACGTGATCGGCTCGAACTGTCCGCGTCCTTTCGGGCCGACCCGACGCAGCGGCTGCGTAAGGCGGTCGGGGTGATACGTACGCTCCACGTATCGGTTGACCTTGGCGCAGAGAAATCCTTGCGTGAAGGGATGTGTGGGGTCGCCGGCGACGCGCACGGCGCGTCCGTGTTCAACGGTGACGAGCATTGCGCACGTGTCCGGACAATCGTGCGGGCACGCGCCGCGCACGACGTGCGCGTCGGAAGGCAGTGTGATGGGAGCGGTCACGACATCACGCGTGGATGGTGCGCGGGTGGAATACTCTGCAACATGTCGATTGCCTGCGTCGGGAGCCAGCGTCCGGGGCGAATTGCCGTGCGCGAGACCGCGTGCCGGTCACGACGCGGGCAAGCGTTTGAGATGCTTAATGTTAAATCGGTAACGAATCGGCGCCGTGGCCCACGACGTGCAGCGATTAAGCGCCCAGTCGAGTGGCGTATCCCGCGGCTCGGCCGCGTGCGCGAAATGGGGGCGCTACGCACGCTGGACGCGGGGTGCGTCACTCGGCTAACCTTGACAGGCCGATCGCATGGAGTAGAATAACTGCCGCTCGTTCCTTGCATTGCAGCGCGCGTGCACGGACGAAGGTTGATCAGCCACTGGCCCCCACAAGGAGACTGTAAATGAAGCGCCTTGCCGTCCTCGCTGCTGCTGCGCTCGTGCTTGCAGCGTGCAAAGCGAAGGAAAACGCGCCCGCTACGTCGTCGGATACCACCGCAGCTCCTGCGATGGCACCGGCGCCAGCTCCTGCCGCGACGGATACCGGCATGAAGCATGACACGGGCTCGATGAAGATGGACACGACCAAGAAGGACACGACGAAGCACTAAGGAACGCGCGCTCGCAACGTGCGAGGATGCGCAACGAAAGCGGGGACGCGACTCATGGTCGCGTCCCCGCTTTTGCATTGCGCACGGCATCATCAATCGAGCGGGAACGGCAGCGCGAACAATTCGGCCTGCACTTCGGCGTGCGGGTCTGGAGACGCGGGCGGCGGCGACTGCACTCGCAGCGTGGCGCCCGGAGCGACTTCGCGGCGCACCATTGCTAACGCAATGGCGCCGAGCCGCGGCGACAGGGCGCTGGTGCGCACATCGCCCACTTGTTTGCCCGCCTCGTCGAGCAGCGCGGCGTGTTCGGGCGGCGGCTCGTGGTGTCCACATCGAATGCCGCGCAAGTGCCGGTTGACGTGGCCGCGAAAGTGTACGCGGGCGACGACTTCCTGCCCAACGTAGCATCCCTTGGTGTACGAGATGGCGTGGAGCTCGTCGAGGTTTGCTTCCTGCGGAATCGTGGATTCGTCGATGTCGAGGCCCCATTCGGGGCGTCCGGCCTCGACGCGCGCGATTTCCCATGCGAGCAATCCCGCGGGGATAGCGCCGGCGACCAGGGCGCGCTGCCAGAGTCCGGCGTACGCGCTTTGCGGCACGAACACCTCGTAGCCTTCGAGCTCGAGGTCCGGCACGCGCGCGACGTCGACGGACGTCTCGGCGTCGAGGAGCGCTCGCGCGTGCGCGTACGGCCCGAGCGACGCGAGGACGTCTCCCGTTAGGCCGGTGATTTCCGAGACGATGCGCCGCGATTGCAGGCCGAACACGCCGAGGTCGCGGATCCCGCTCGATTCGTCGCGGTAGGGCGCGAGGCGCGGATTGACGTACTTGCGCACGAGCGCCAACCAGCCGGCATGCGCGCGAGGCGGCGTATCGATGAGCAGGTGCTCATCGAAGCGGAAGATCCGGACGTCGGCGACGATTTTGCCTTTCGGGTTGAGCGCGGCCGCGTACTGTCCGTGGCCGGGCTGCAGCGCGATGACATCGTTCGTCACGAGCCCGGTGACGAGCTCCGGCGCTTTGTCGCCCGCGATGCGCACGCGTCCGCGCGCACTCCGGTCGACGAGCATGGCCGATGTGCGGAGAGCGGCATATTCGCCGGCGATGTGTCCGTAGTGCATGACTACGGAGTGGCCGCCGACGTCGCCGACGGAAGGGAACGTCCCTGTGACGATGGATCCTGCGGTCATGCGACGAGAACGAGTCCGCGTAGGTGGAGCGCCGTCTGCGGCGACCCGGCTCTGCGGATCCAAGCACCGGACGTGCGGGGTCCGACCTGCAACATATTGCTAACCTAACGGTCCGCCGCCGCCGCGCCATGGGCGGCGGCGTAGGATGTGTCGAGGAGCTCGACGGGGTGGACGGTGCGCGCCGGGATACCCGCGCGCATCAACCCGGCGCCGATGTGCATGATACAGCCAGGGTTGCCGGTTGCGACGAGTGACGCGTTAGTGTGTGCGATTTCCGCGAGCTTGGGCGCGAGCACGTCCTGCGCGAGCTGCGGTTGCACGAGACTGTAAATGCCGGCGCTGCCGCAGCATTGGTCGGCATTGGGGAGCGGTAAGACCTCGAGGCCAGGCACCGCGGCGAGCACGGCGAGCGGTTCGCGGGCAAGGTGTTGTCCGTGGAGCGAATGACACGGTGCATCGTAGGCGACGCGTCGCGGCAGCGCGGCGCCCGGTGCGGGGCCCGCGGCAGCGAGCAGCTCGCTCACGTCGCGAGCGCGGGCGGCAACGGCGGCGGCACGGGCGGACCATTCGCCGTCTCCGGCGAGCAGGTGACCGTACTCTTTGATCATCAGGCCGCATCCCGATGCGTTGACGGCGATGTATGCAGCGCCGGTCTGCTCGAAGGCGGCGATGTTGCGGCGGGCGAGGGTGCGCGCGCCGGCGAGGTCGCCGGCGTGCGCGTGGAGCGCGCCGCAGCATCGCTGCGCGGGAGCGGAGACGATGCGGTATCCGTTGGTCTCGAGCACGCGCGCGGTGGCGCGGTTCACGTGCGCGAAGAGGCCGCGCATGACGCAGCCTTCGAGGAGTGCGACCGTGCCACGTTCGGGCGTGGGTGGCGGGCTGTACGCTCGGCTTGGGAGCGGCGGCGTGCTGGCGGCGAGCATGGCGAAGGCGAAACCGGCGCGGCCGGGGAGGCGCGCGAGGAGCGCGGCGATTCCCGTTAGGCGGAGCGCACGGGCGCCGGCGAGCGCGGCGGCGAGCAGGCGCGGCCGGGCGAAGACGGCGAGCACGAAGCGGGCGATGGGAGGCGGCGGCTCGATGGCGTTGAGCGTCGCGCGCGCGGCCTCGAGGATGTGACCGTAGGGCACGCCGGATGGGCATGCGGTTTCGCAGCCGCGACAACCGAGGCAGCGGTCGAGGTGGGTGCGGACGTCGGGGTCGTCGAGCGGCAGGGTGCCTTCGGCGAGCGAGCGCGCGAGCAGGATGCGGCCGCGCGGGGAGTCGTTTTCGTCGCCTAACGCCAGGTACGTGGGACAGGCCTGCAGGCAGAAGCCGCAGTGGACGCAGGTCATGATGCCGGGGACGGCGGCGGCGAGGGGCGTGCCGTCGCAGGGAAGCGGCCGGGCGGCGGGCGCGGGTGCCGCGATGGTCGCACCCGGTCGGGTGGGGGCCTGATCAGGCATCGGGGGCGGCGAGGCCGGCATTGAGAATTCCCGCGGGGTCGAACGCGGCGCGGACGCGGGCCGCGAGCTCTTCGTTAGGCATCGGCGCGAGTTCGCCGGTCCACAGCGGTGCGGGCGCGCGCTCGGCGATCAGCGTGCAGCGGCCGGCGGCGGCACGGGCGATGGCTTCGGCATCGGCGGCGGGCGGCAGGATGACACGCACGATGCCGCGCGAGGGCGTGGCGTGGCGCCAGGCATCTGGCATCGAGGCGGCGCGCCAGGTTTCGCCGATGCGGTCGGGGAGGTGCGAGAGGCGGAGCACGGTGCTGCCGGGCGGTTCGACGGTGCGGAGGCGGTGCCAGATGTCGTCCGGCGCCGGGGCGGCGGCGCCGAGCGTGCGCAGCGCGTCGCGCTGCGCGCGCATCGCCGCCGCCGCGCCGGCGAGGCGCACGAGCAGGACTGCTCGTGCGCCTAACCCAAGCGCGGAGGCCAACGGGCCGTCCAGGAGCTCGAGCGCGATCGGCGCCAGCGCCGCGGTGCGCGCCGCCCGACAGGCGGCGTCGACGGCGCGATCGTCGGCGAGCGGCGCCAGCCAGGTCTCGTCGTGCTCCGGCCGCGCCCTGAGCCTCACGGTGACCTCGGTGATCACGCCGAGGGTGCCCCACGAGCCGGTAAAGAGGCGGGTGAGGTCGAAGCCGGCCACGTTCTTCACGACGCGGCCGCCGGTGCGCACGACCGCGCCGTCGCCGGTGACGACCTCCAGGCCTAACGCAGCGTCGCGCGGCGTGCCGAAGGCGTGGGCGAGCGGGCCCGCGGAGGCGGTGGCGATCGTGGCGCCGATGGTGCCGTCCTCCGTGCCGAAGGGATCGAGGGCCAACCACTGGCCGTGCTCGCCGGCGACGGCCGCGACGTCGGCCAGCGTCGTTCCGGCGCGCGCGGTGAGCGTGAGGTCGCCCGGCGTGTAGGCGACGATGCCGGCGAGCGCGTCTAACGCAAGCGGCGTCGCGGAGCGAGCCGGGGGGCCGGCATCGAGCCAGTGTCCGCGCCCAACGATGCGGAGCGGCGTCGCGCGCGCGGCGGCCTCCGTGACGGCAGCCGCGACGTCCTGCGTCGTCTGCGCACGCACGGCCTGGGCAGCCGGCGTCATACGCGCCCGCGGGCCGCCGGCGCCGCCAGCCATTCGCGACACGCGTGCACGGGCACGACCTTGCCCGGGTTCGCGCGCCGCTCGGGATCGAACACCGTGCGCAGACGACACTGCGCGTCCAGTGATGCGGGCGAGAAGATGAGCGGCATGTACTCGAGCTTGTCGAGTCCAACGCCGTGTTCGCCGGTGATCGTACCGCCGGCGTCGACGCAGGCGCGCATGATCTCGCGCATTGCGTGGTGGACGCGGTCCGTCGCGTCGGCGTCGTTCGGATCGAATGCGATGTTCGGGTGAAGGTTGCCGTCGCCGGCGTGAAAGACGTTGCACACCCGGATATTCCATCGCGCGGCGATCTCGTGGACGGTGCGCAGCACATCGGGCAGTCGCGTGCGCGGAATGACCGCGTCCTGCACGACGAGCGCCGGTGCGACGCGTCCCATTGCGCCGAAGGCTTTCTTGCGGCCCTGCCAGAGACGCGCGCGTTCGGCCTCGTCGCGTGCAATGCGTACGGTGCGCGCGCCGGCGTCCGTACACATTGCTTTCACGCGGTGGACTTCATCATCGATGCCTGCCTCGAGACCATCGAGCTCGATGAGCAGCACGGCTTCGGCGTCGGCGGGATAGCCGGCGGCGTAAATGGAGTCTTCGACGGCGCGAATCGTCGGGCCGTCCATCATTTCAATGGCGGCGGGAAGAATGCCGCTGGCGATCACGGCGGAGGTCGCGCGGGCGCCCGCTTCGATCGACATGAAGTCAGCGAGCATGGTGCGTACGGCTTGCGGGTCAGGCACGAGGCGCACGGTGACATCGAGCGCGATGCCGAAGCATCCCTCCGAGCCGACGAACGCGCCGAGGAGGTCGTAGCCGGGCGTCTCGCCCTCGGCGCTGCCTAACGTGGTGATGTCGCCGTTGGGCAGCAGCACGGTGACGGCGACGACGTGGTTCAGCGTGACGCCGTATTTGAGGCAGTGCGGACCGCCGGAGTTCTCGGCGACGTTGCCGCCGATCGTGCACGCCGACTGGCTGGACGGGTCCGGCGCGTAGTGCAGGCCGTGCGGCGCGGCGGCGCGCGTGAGCGACACGTTGACGGCGCCGGGCTCGACTACGGCGAGACGATTGACCGGGTCGACCGAGATGATGCGTGTGAGGCGATTGAGGCCAATGATCACCGCATCGTGCTGGGCGAGCGCTCCCGCGGAGAGGCCGGTGCCCGCGCCGCGCGGCACGAACGCGACCTGCTCGCGCGCGAGCAATCGCACGACATCGATGACCTGCTGCCGGGTCGACGGGAGAACGGCCAGCGACGGCGGCAAACGATACGTCGGCAGGCCGTCGGCGCTGAACGGGAGCAACTCGGACGCGCGGGAGAGCACGCCGCGCGGCCCGACGATGGCGCGGAGCGCGTCGGTGAGCTCGGCGCGCGTCATGACAGGGCGCGGACGCGGCGGGCGAAGCGCATGTGTAGACCAGCGGCGTGTCCGGAGGGCCGGGCAGTGCCGGGGCAGGTCACGATCGGCAGCGGGAGCAACGGCAGGATGCGCTCGTCCACAGGGAGAATGTAGGACGCGCGGGGGGTGAAAACCAGACGGCGCGGCCCGTGGTGGGCCGCGCCGCGTTCCGTTAGGCGGTGGTTGCGGGTGTGCTCAGGCGGCGTTCCAAAATCCCGCGAGCGCGGCGCCATCGGGCGATTCGCGGAGCTTTTCGAACGCGCGCTCGCGGATCTGGCGGATGCGCTCCCGGGTGACTCCCATGAGCGCGCCGATCTTCTCGAGCGTCATGGCTTCGGAGCCTTCCTCGAGGCCGTAGTAGAGATAGAGAATCTTCCGCTCGCGCGGCGTGAGGTATTTGCGGAACGCGCGGTCGATGAACTCGCGCATCAACTTGAAGTCGGTGGTGTCTTCGATCTCGATGCCGTCCACGCCGACGAAGCGTTCGCCTAACGTTGCTGCCTCGCGGTCGCTGCGGTCGATGGGCGCATCGAGCGACACTTCCGTGGCCGACATCTGTCGCGCGGCGCGGACCGTCTCGGGCGTCTCCTCGATCAAACGGCTGATCTCGTCGTCGGTGGGGTCGCGCTTGAGGACCTGCGCGAGCACCGTTTCGGCGCGAGCGAGCTTGATGAGCTGCGAGTTTTGATTGAGGGGAATGCGGACGGAGCGGGTTTGCTCGGCGAGGGCTTTGAGGACGGCTTGTCGGACCCACCAGACGGCGTACGAAATGAATTTCACGCCCTGGTCCGGGTCGAACTTCTTGACGGCTTTGAGCAGCCCTTCGTTGCCGATCGCCACCAGCTCGCTGAGATCCAGACCGTGCCCCTGGTATTTCTTGACGTACGAAATGACGAATCGAAGGTTGGCGGTCACGAGGCGTTCGGCGGCGTGCTCATCACCTTTTTGAGCGCGTCGTGCGAGGCGTCGTTCTTCTTCGGGTTCGGTTATGAGGGGTAGCTTCTGGATGTCCTGTAGATACTGATCGAATGCGGTGGAGGGAGAAGAGCGGAAGAACCCTTTGGACCTGCTCTCGGCCACATGCTCCATACTCGCCCCGTTCCTTTCGTAAAAGGGTGGACGAACCGGACAGCCTTGCGCGCTCGAAATCGCCAGGGGAGCGCACGATAATGTGAGCCCCCGGTTAGGTCAACAGTCACGAAAATCGCAGCGAGAGAGGTCGTTGTGTCTTTATGGGCTAATTGCATTGGGGCACAACGATTTGCGACTCCCATGCGTTTTTGCGCGACCGCGGGGACCCGATGGAACAGCGAACCTCGCGCGATGCATCGGGCCAGCGGCGCGTCACGGGTTGTCGATTCGCTGGCGGCGGGCACGTCGCCAGATCGACAATGCGGCGCGAACGACGACGAGGGCGACCGCGATGGCGATCCACAGCGGCGGGACATCGAGGAGGTACGCGGCGAAGGCGAGACCGACGATGCAAACGACGACGGCGAGCACGAAAATGCGCGGTGCCACGCTGTGACTCCTCGATCGAGGTCAGTGCGATGCGGTGCGGAGGACAGCGAGCACGTCGTCGTCGCGGACGCGCACGCCCCACTGCGTCTCGGCGCCGGCCATGGTGCCGATGGTGAGGGGGAGCGCGTATTCGACGGCGCCGCCTCGCGCTTTCTTATCCGTACGAGTGAGCGCGAGGAGACGTTCCGGCGACAGGGCGGGCGGGGGTGCGGTCGGGAGCCCTGCGCGCGCCACGACGTCGCGGATGCGCGGCGCGGTCCCGGCGGAGGCGATCCCGATCATTTCGGCGAGTGCGGCCTCGAGCACCATGCCGATGGCGATTGCTTCGCCGTGGAGCAGGCGATAGTCGCTCGCGGTCTCGATCGCGTGGCCGAGGGTGTGGCCGAAGTTGAGGATCTTGCGCATGCCGCGCTCGCGCTCGTCGCCTAACACAACGCCGGCCTTGATGGTGATGCTGCCGATGATGAGCTCGTGCATCGCGTCGCCGGCGGGGTCGTGGAGCAGCGCGGGGAGCGCGGCGGCGACGCGGTCGAAGTACGCGGCGTCGGTGATGACGCCGTGCTTGATGGCTTCGGCGGCGCCGGCGCGCCGCTGCTCCAAGGGCAGCGTTGCGAGGGCCTGCGGGTCGGCGATGACGGCGGACGGTTGATGGAAGGCGCCGACGAGGTTTTTCCCGGCGGGCGCGTCGACGCCGGTCTTGCCGCCTAACGATGCGTCGATCATCGCGAGCAGCGTCGTCGGCACCTGCACGACGGGGATGCCGCGCATGAACGTGGCGGCGACGAATCCCGCGAGATCGCCGACGACGCCGCCGCCGAGCGCGACGACGGTGGTGTCGCGGCCGCAGCCGGCGTCGAGCATCTCGTCGGTGAGACTGGCCCAGGTGGCGCGTGTCTTGTGCGCTTCGCCCGGCGGGACGCGCAGCAGCAGGGGCGACGGACCGTGGAACGAGTCGACGACGCGCGCGCCGTAGTGTCCGGCGACGGTATCGTCGGCGATGATCACGTACCGGTGCGCCGGCGCCGCCCGGGCGGCGATGGCGCCGACGTTGCCTAACAGACCGGGCTCGACGAGGATCTCGCAGTCGAGGAGGCGGAGCGCGGCGGCAGCGCGCTCGCGCGGTGCTACCACGTCACCTCCGCGGCCCCGGCGCGCCGGTTGGCGACGCGGGCAAGGACGAACAGGAGGTCGGAGAGGCGATTGAGATACACGAGCACGATGGGCGGAAGCGCCACGTCGTGGCCGAGCGAGATCACGCGCCGTTCGGCGCGCCGGCACACGGTGCGCGCCACGTGCAGCGCGGCGGACTTGGGTGTTCCGCCGGGAAGAATGAACGCGGTGAGCGGCGCGAGCTCGGCTTCGCCGTCGTCGATCGCGCGCTCGAGCGTCGCAATGCGAGCGTCGTCGATGCGTGCTTTCTCGAGCTGCTCGCGGACTTTCTCCGGGTGCGGCGTCGCGAGGAGCGCGCCCAGGCTGAACAGGTCGCGTTGAATCGGCGCGAGCACTTCATCGATGCGCGGCATCATCTCGATGGACCGCGCGAGGCCGATGACGGCGTTGAGCTCGTCGACCTCACCGTAGGCCTGGACGCGAGGATCATCCTTCGAGACGCGTCCGCCGCCGAACAATCCGGTGTCGCCTTTGTCACCTGTGCGCGTGTAGATCCGCATGCGGCAGAATCTAACGCTCGCGGGGCGCGTTGGTGAGCGCGCGACTCAGACGCGCATGCCGTGGAGCAGTCGGCCGAACCAGCCGCGCTGGTGCTCGCCGTTGCGGCGCAAGCCGCGCTTGAAATTGGAGAAGCGCGTGATTTCGCCGCCGGCGGCGCTCGGCTGATACGTGGTGGGAAACAGCGCGGCGAGATGTTCTTGCAACCGATCGGGCGTGGCGACGACCGACTGCGCCTCGCACCAGCGGTCGAGCGCTTTGCCGAACGTAGCCGCAGTCGGTCGGTGCGCCGGGTCGCGATCGAGTGCTGCCATCAATGCTTCTTCGATGGCTTTCGGAACGGCGGGCACTTTCTCGCGAATGTTGGGCAGCGGACGCCACGTCACTTCGTCGATCAACAAGTCCGTGGCATCTTCGTAGAACAGCGGCTCGAGCGTGAGCAGCTCGTAGAGCACGACGCCGATCGCAAAGACATCGCTTCGGCCGTCGACATCGAGTCCGAGGATCTGCTCGGGGCTCATGTAGTGCTTCTTGCCCATCATGAGCATCGGCGATTCGTCCATCGGATCCGCGGACGTCTTGGCTTTCGCGATGCCGAAGTCAGCCAGTTTGATGTGGCCATCCCAGGTGGACATGATGTTGTTAGGCGAGACATCGCGGTGCACGATGTCGAGGCGGCGGCCGTCCGGTCCGGCGAACGTGTGGGCGAAGTCGAGCGCGCGGCAGACGCGGCTCGTGACGTAGGCAGCGACGTGCACGGGGATGAGTCGGTCGAGCTCGCGGTGGCGCTCGATCATGTTGCGCAGCGTCGGACCCTTGATGTATTCCATCGAGATGTAGTACTGCCCTTCGACTTCGCCGAGCTGGTAGATCTGGACGATGTTGCCGTGGACGAGGTTCGCCGAGAGCTTCGCCTCGTCGATGAACAGCTGGAGCCAGGTTTTTTCCTTGGCGTAGTGCGGATGGATGACCTTGAGTGCGATGCGCTTGGCAAAGCCGGCGGGGCCTAAATGCTCGGCCTCGTAGACGGTAGCCATGCCGCCCTGCGCGATCTTGCGTACGAGGCGGAAGGAGCCGGCGTATTCCAGTATGTGCTCGTCAGAGTGCATTATTACAGACTCGCAAGCCACGGCGGTGCCGCGCCGTGATCATCAGTCATCCGACTCCATGGCGCACGACATTCGAGACATCACGATCATCGGCGGGGGGCCGACGGGCCTCTTCGCGTCCTTTTATACCGGCATGCGCAAGGCGACGGCGCGCATCGTGGACGCCTTACCGGAGCTGGGCGGCCAACTGCTCGCGCTGTATCCGGAGAAATACATCTTCGACGTCGCGGGCATTCCGCAGATTCTCGCCAAGGATCTCGTGCGCGACCTGGTACAGCAGGCCAGCCGGTTTTCGCCTTCGATCCACCTGAATCAGCGGGTGGTCTCACTGGAAGAGGACGGTGGGTGCTTCACGCTGGTCACCGAGACGGACCGCTTCCCCTCTCGGGCGATCGTGGTCGCGGCTGGGATCGGCGCATTCTCGCCGCGGCGGCTGCCGCAGGCGTCGGCGCAGGAGTGGTATGGGCGGGGGATCTACGATCGTGTGTCGGACCCCGAGCGGTTTCGTGGCCAACGGGTGCTAATCGTGGGCGGCGGCGACTCGGCGTTCGACTGGGCGCAGCAGTTGTTGGATCGGGCGGCGGAGCTGACGCTCGTCCACCGCAGCGATCGATTTCGGGCGCACGGCGCGACAGTGGCGGACGTTACCGCAGCGGCGGCGGCGGGTCGGGCGCGAGTGCTGACGTTTCACGAGCTGCATGAAGTGCGGGGCAATGGCGGTGGCGTGCGCGCGGTGACGCTCAAGGACGTGAAGGCGAAATCGCAGTTCGATCTCGAGGTCGACGTGATTCTCCCGATGCTTGGCTTCGTGAGCGACATCGGTCCGCTGGCGCAGTGGGGTTTGCGCGTGGAGAGCGACGAGATCGTCGTGAACAGCACGATGGAGACGGGCCGCACGGGGGTGTGGGCGGCGGGGGACGTGACGACCTACCCAGGCAAGCTCAAACTCATCGCGACGGGATTCAGCGAGGCGGCGATTGCGGTGAATCAGGCAGTGCACTGGATCTATCCGGACAAGAAGGTCGCTCCAGGGCATTCGTCGAACATGGGAATCTTCGGTCAGAGCGATGACTGAAGTGCGTGGGGAGCACTGGTGATATTGTTGAAGATATATAGATACGTCACCTATACCTACAACAATATCATTCGGCTGGCGCCGCCCGGCAATGCTATATATTATGCTTTATGGATGTCAGCTACACATATAGCATACACTATATCCCATGCCGATCCGCGGAAGTATCGACTTCCGGGCGTTGACGGCCGGCCTCGCCGCGAAGCGCAAAGCAAGTCGACTCTCTCAGCAACGCGTGGCGAGGATGGCGGGTGCAACGCAGGCCGCACTCTCCCGCATCGAGCGCGGGATCGCTGATCCGAGCCTCAGCACCGTGCTCGAAATCGCTCACGCGTTAGGCCTGGAGCTGCGTCTTGTGCCCAGGCAAATGGTTCCCGCGATCGACATTTTACTGCGGCCGCCGAAAAGTGGCAGCGCGGAGCCGCAGGACGAGGTGCCGCTGTATGCGCCAGAGCGGGAGGACGAGGTGTCGTGAGGGGCGATGCCCCGCAGATCTCGTCCTTGCGCATGTTGCTCTACGGCGCGCCCATTGGCGTGCTCGCACAGCTGCCAGGTGAGCAGATCGTAACGGCGTTCGATCTCGACTACGAGAACGATGTGGGCCGGGCGACACTGAGTCTGAGTCTCAAGACGGCGTCGGGCGCTTTGCGCACACCGGCCCGCACTCGTGTTCGGCTACCCCCATTCTTTTCGAATCTCCTGCCAGAAGGGCACCTTCGGCAGTATCTGGCGGCTCGTGGCGGGGTGAAACCCATTCGCGAGTTTCCCCTCATCGGTCTGCTCGGCCGGGATCTGCCGGGAGCGATCGACCTTCGCGCGACATCCGACAGGTGGACTGTCGACTCATCAGACGGGCCGTCGCAGTCGCCTAACGGCGCGGCCCAGACTCCTCTTCGGTTTTCACTGGCGGGTGTGCAACTCAAATTCTCGGCACTTGCCAAGACAGGCGGAGGTCTGACGATTCCCGTCTCGGGCGCGGGCGGCGACTGGATCGTCAAGCTTCCATCGACGCGCTTTCAATCGGTACCCGAGCACGAGCACGCGATGCTTGGACTTGCGAGAGCGGTGGGTATCAGTGTTCCGGAGAACAAGCTGCTACCGCTCAGCGCGATCGATGGTCTTCCACGCGATCTTGGGCCGCTGGATGGTCACGCGCTGGGGGTCAAGCGTTTTGATCGCGCTCCGGACGGCGCTCGCGTGCACATCGAGGATTTCGCGCAGGTGTTCAATGTCTATCCCGAGCGAAAGTACGGAACGGCGAGCAGCGAGGACATCGCGCGGGTCATATGGGCCGAGTCAGGCCTCGACGACAGTCTGGAGTTCGTGCGCCGGCTCGTGTTCACCGTCTTGACCGGAAACGCCGACATGCATCTCAAGAACTGGTCGGTGCGCTACGCGGAGCGCACCGCCGCACGCTTGGCGCCGGCGTACGATCTCGTTGGCACGATAGCATTCCTGCCTAACGCAGATCTCGCGTTGGCACTGAGCGGGCAGTCGCAGATGCATTCCGTGACGATGGATTCGTTTAGGAGGCTCGCCGCCAAGGTCGGGCTCCCGACGGCCGCGGTCGAGCAAACCGTTGAACAAACGGTTCGGAGCTTTCAAGAGGCGTGGCGCGACGACCCCGCCGTAAGGGGCCTGCCGTCCCGCCATCGATCGACGATCGCGCAACACGCGCAGGGCTTACCGTTGTGGCGCTTGGTGTCGAAGGGTACGTCCGTCACCGGCCGAATTCCACGCGGGGATCCACGGCGGCGTACGCGCCGTCGGCGATGATGTTCACAATGACGAACACGACGCTGAGGAACAGGATGCTTCCTTGAATGGCGGGCAGATCGCGTTTGCCGATCGCGTTGACCACGTAGCGGCCGAGTCCGGGCCAGCTGAAGACGGTTTCGGTGAGGATGCTGCCGGTGAGGTAGGAACCGAAGTCGAGGCCGATCACCGTGACGACGGGGATGAGCGCATTGCGCAGCGCGTGTCGGCCGAGCACGGCGAGGCGCGGAAGGCCTTTTGCGCGGGCGGTGCGGATGTAGTCGCTGCCGAGGACTTCGAGCATCGACGAGCGCGTCATGCGGGCCTGGAAGGCGATCGAGCGCGTGCCTAACGCAAAGGCCGGGAGGACGAGGAACGCGAGCCCGCCGGTGCCGGACGGCGGGAGCCAGCGGAGGATCATCGCGAACACGAGGATGAGGATCAGCCCCACCCAGTAGACGGGGAAAGAAATCCCAAGATAGGTGAAGGCGAGCGTGAGGCGATCGAGCCAGCCGCCGGGGTAGGCGGCGGTGAGGACGCCCACGGAGATGCCTAACACGACGGCGAGAAGCATTGCCGCGCACGCCAGCTCCAAGGTCTTGGGGAAGCGTTCGGCGATGTCGCGGGCGATCGGACGTCCCGTGATGAACGACGTGCCGAGGTCGCCGCGAAGCACGCCGGTCGCGTAGGCGGCGAATTGTTTGGGGCGCGGCTCGTCGAGGTGGAGCTGGCGGCGCAGTTGGGCAATGGTGGCGGAATCAGCGCGCTCGCCGACCATTTCCATCACCGGATCGCCGGGCGCAATGTAGAGCAGCGCGAACACGACCACGAGGACGCCGGCCAGCGTCGGAATCGCGAGCAGCAGGCGGCGCAGCAGGAAGGTGCCCACGGTCAGTGCGCCGCTCGTGTCACGCGAACGTCAGCGATGCGGCGCGGTGGTGTCGCGCGCGACGCTGTCGCGGGTTGGGCTCGCGATTTCGCCGGGGCCGACGATCGAGACATCGAGAAACCGTTGGCCGTTGAAGATGGCGGGCGCCTTGAATCCGCGGATCCACGGTTGCACCGCGTACAGCTCGTTGTAAAAGAAGAGATAGATCATCGGCGCGTCGCCGAAGGCAACGGAGTCCGCGCGCTGATAGAGCGCGGCGCGCTTGGCATTGTCGGCCGTGGTGCGGGCGCGCGAGACGAGTTGGTCGACGGTTGGATTCTCGTAGAACGACACGTTGCCGCCGACGCCCTTGTTCGCGCCGACGAGCAGCGGGTCGAGAAAGTCCTCGGCGTCCGGGTAGTCGGCGTACCAATCTTTGATGAAGAGGTCGGCGTCGCCGTGGCGCGACGCTTCGCGGGCCGCGGAATTGTCGCGTTGGACGAGCGCGACCCGGACGCCGACGGCGGCCAGATACGCCTGGATGGATTGCGCGATTCGCTGAAACGTCTCGTCCTGCCCAACCCACAGTTGGACGGCGAATCCCTTCGCGTAGCCCGCGGCGGCGAGCAGGGCGCGGGCTTTTGCGGGGTCGTATCCATAGGGTCGTCTCGCGGTGTCGGCGCCGTCGAGCGACGGCGGGATGACGCCGGCGGCGAGGGTGCCGCGTCCGCCGACGAGGCGCTGCAGCATGGTGCGCACATCGACGGCATAGTTGAGCGCTTGCCTAACGCGAGGATCCTTGAGCGGACCGCGGGTGCAATTGATGGCGACGTACCAGAGGCGCAGCGCGGGCGCCGACACGAGAAACGCGCTCTTCTCGTCCGTATGCTCCCAGCGTTCGGTCTCCGCCTCGGGGACGTAGAGGAGGTCGACGTTGCCGGCCTGGAACTCCGCCACCGCCGTGCTGGGTTCCGGCACGATGCGGATCTCGAGCGAGTCGATGCGAGGGGCGCCGCCCCAGTACGACGGATTCTTCGCGAGCAGGACGTAGTCGTCGTGCTTCCACTGGACGAAGCGCCACGGTCCTGTGCCGACGGGATGCTCCGCGAAATTCGCCGTGTCGCTGTCCGGTACGATGGACGCGACGGGCATCGCGAGTAACTTTGGGAAGATCGCGAGGGCCGTGTCGAGTGTGATGCGGATGGTGCTGTCGTCGGGAGCGGAGAGGCCGCTGATGGTGGACGTGCTGCCCGCGGCGAACGCGCGTGCGCCGGAGATCGGGTAGAGCGGCCAGCCTCGACCGCCTTTCGTGCGCGGATCGAGGACGCGCTCGAAGCTGTGCACGACGTCTCGTGCCAGGAGAGTGCGTCCGTCGTGAAACGTGGTGTGCGGCCGCAGGTGGAAGGTGTAGGTGCGGCCGTCGGGTGAGAGGTCCCAGCGTGCGGCGAGGGCGGGAGCGAGGTGTGCGTCGACGGTGAACTGGGTGAGGCCGTCGAACAGGTACGAGACGGCGCGCCCGGTTGGCACGTCGGTAGAGAGGGCGGGATCGAGGGAGCGCGGATCGTAGCGATCGCGCGAGTCGATGAACGTTTTGCGTTGCGGAGTGGAGCCGGCGCCACGGCAGGCGCACACGAGCGAAACTGAAGCGACGGCGAGAAGAACCGCGAGGGAGAAGCGAATCGTGCGCAGACGGCGCCTCGTTGACTTCGAGTGTGAAACGAGTGAACTTACCGGGCCTCAAGTAAAGCGTCAATCGTGAGTTACGTCCTGTGCGTCGACGATCACGAGGACATGCGCCTCATGGTGCGCGAGATCCTCGCTTCGGCGGGGCACGACGTGCATCTCGCGCCTGACGGCGCGTCGGCGCTGGCCGCGATTCAAGCGCGCGAGCCGGAGTTGATGGTGCTCGATCTCGTGATGCCGGGGATGTCGGGGATCGAGGTGTGCCGCGCAGTGAAGTTGAATCCGTTCACGGCGCGGATTCCCGTGCTGATGCTCACGGCGCGCGGCGATGTCGAACACAAAGTGGAAGCATTCGAGGCGGGCGCCGATGACTACCTGGCGAAGCCGTTCGATCCGCGCGAGCTGCGAGCGCGGATCGTGGCGTTGTTGCGGTTGGTGCGGCGCGAGGGCGATCGCAATCCGACGAGCGGACTCCCGGGTGGTCAAGCGATCGAGGATGAGATAGCGCGGCGGGCGAAGCTGCGCGAACGATTCGCGATCTGCTACATCGATCTCGACAACTTCAAGCCGTTTGCGGACACGTTCGGCTTCACGATCGCGGACGTGGTGATTCGGGACATGGGTCATGCGATTCGCAACGCGGTGGACGTGGTGGGGAGCCACGAGGATTTCGTGGGGCACATCGGTGGCGACGATTTCATCGTCGTGACGACGGAACAGCACGCCGAGGCGGTCGCGCGCGAGTGTGCGGTTCGGTTCGTCGAGGTGGCGGGTCGTGCGGTGGGCGAGGAGGCGCTCCGGCGCGGGCACTTCATGGGCATCGATCGCGAAGGACGCGCGAGAGAATTTCCAATCGCGCGGTTGTCGACGGCGATTCTCTTTGTGGATCCGGACCGGTGGATCTCGGTGAGCCACATCGGATCGCTGGCTGCCGAGATGAAGCGGCGGGCGAAGCAGCGCGGGCCGGGCACGATTCTCGTGCAGGCGGTGTAGTGAAAGCGGATCGTAAGGCAACGAGAGCGAACATGCGAGCAACGCGCGTCGGCCGCCGATCACGGCGGGCCGTTGTCGTTCAGTCGATTTTTGTCGTCGGGGCGTCTCACGCCTGATGCGGCGGCTCGTACTCGCGCTCGCGCTCGTCGTGCTCGCGCGACCACTGCCTGCGCAAGACCTCTCGTGTAGCGGCGCCGGTCCCGGGAATCTGCAGATTCGAAGCTTGTCGTTCGAAGGGAACGACCACTTCTCCGACAGCCAGCTGAGCAACGCCATCGTCACGACGCCGTCGAGCTGGTTTCGGCGGGTGCTGCACATTCCGATTGGCGCCGAGCATTGTCTGGACACGCTCGAGGTGGCGCGCGACGGGCTCCGGCTGCGGCTGCTGTACCGCCAGCACGGCTACTACCACACGCAGGCGACGCCGCACATCTCGCCTAACGGCACGAGCGCGGTGTCGGTGATGTTTCAGATCGTCGAAGGGCCGCCGGTGCTCATCGATTCGCTGACGGTGGCCGGTCTCGACTCGGTGCCCTCCCGGCTGCGCGAGCGCCTCATCCGGCCACTCGACCATCTGCGCGGGGGCATTTACGATCGCGACACGCTGCTGGCGGTGATCGACACCACCGTCACGCGGCTGCTGAACAACGGCTACGCGCACGCGACCGATCCACTGCGCGACATCGAGGTGGACGAAGCCGCCAACCGGGCGGTGGTCAATCTGACGTTCCTCCCCGGCAAAATCGCGCACATCGGGAGGATCGACATCCAGGCCGAGGCCAACAAACAAGGAGAGAAGCCAGCGATCGACACGGAGACCGTGCACGATCTGCTGTCGATCAACACGGGCGACCTCTTCCGCCAGCGCGACCTGCTGCGGTCGCAGCGCGATCTTTACGCGCTGGAGACGTACAACCACGTGGACGTCGAGCTGCTGCCGGACAGCCTGCAGCCTAACGACACGTCGCTCACGGTGCGCGTGTTCGTGGCCGAAGGACTGATGAAGACGATGCGGCTGGGCATCGGATGGGCGTCGCTCGACTGCGCGCGCACACAAGGCCGGCTCACCGACCGCAATTTCTTCGGCGGGGCGCAGTGGCTGGAGCTCAACGCCCGGCTCTCGCACATCGCGCTGTGTCCGTCGAGCGTGCGGCAGGACACGGCGTTCAGCAATCTCGTCAACTATTACGCCGGCGCGACGCTGCGGCTGCCCTCGCTGTTTGGTCCCAGAAACATTCCATCGCTCACGGTCTTCAGCGAACGGACGTCCGAGTTTCGGACGTACGTGCGATACACGCCCATCGGTGCGCTCGCGCAAGTGACGCGCGATCTGCAGCCACGCGATCTGCGGGCGGGTCTGCCGCTCACGCTCGGGTATCAGCTGGAGTACGGGCGAACGAAAGCTGACCCGGCGGTGTTCTGTCAGATCTTCAACCGGTGCAGTCTGGCCGACATCGATCGGTTGCAGCAGAACAGCAGCTTGCAGGTGTTGAGCGCGACGCTCGTGCGCGACCGGACGAACAACGTGCTCGATCCATCGCGCGGATCGATGTTGCAGCTCGTGCTGAGGAGCGGGACGACGAGTCTGGACACGGCGGGGGCGTCGCGTTTCACGCGCGCCGAGGGCGACGCGTCGTTTTACAAGAGTCTCGGCGGGAAGACGGTGCTGGCGGCGCGGGTCGAGCTGGCCGGCGTGTTCAGCGGTTTTTCGACGAACGCGGCGACGGACTTCGTGCCGCCGGAGGAGCGGCTGTATGCGGGCGGTCCGAACTCGGTGCGCGGCTACAGCCAGAACTTGTTAGGCCCGCTGGTGTACATCGTAGACTCGACGAGCGTGCGGGACACGGTGTTGGCGGGGCGGCACGTGTACACGGCCAACGACTCGGCGAGAATTCTGCAATTCTCGCCGACGGGCGGCAACACGATGTTGGTGGGCAATCTGGAGCTGCGGACGCCGTCGCCGTTCTTGCGCGACCTCGTGCAGCTGGCGGGGTTCGTGGATGCGGGCCTGGTCTGGAACCGGCCGACGGACCACGTGAGCCTGGGTGGTGTGCGCCTAACGCCAGGGATCGGGGTGCGCGTCAATTCGTTCGTCGGGCCGTTCCGGGTGGACGTGGCGTACAATCCGTATCAGTCGTCGCTGGGCTCGGTGTATTTCGTGGACCAGTCGAGCGACGCGCTGCGGTGCGTGAGTCCGCACAATCCATTCGATCGCGGCGTGGTGGTGCCCGGCGTGGACTGCCCGTCGACGTTCCGTCCGGTGCAAACCGGTTCGTTCTTCAGCCGGCTGACGTTCAACTTCAGCATCGGTCAGGCGTTCTAGCATGACGCGCCGCCGGCTGGTCGCGATCGCGAGCGCGGGTTTGCTGCTGTTCGTCGGGGTGGTGATCGCCGGCGTGCTGCTCGCGCTCACGCAGACCGACATGGGCCGCGCGTGGGTGCGCACCTACGTGCAGCAGACGCTGGCGACGGCGCTGCACGGCAACGGCTCGATGTACATCGGCCGGTTAGGCGGGAATCTCCTGAGTGGATTCACGATCGACTCGTTGTCCATCCGCGATGCCGAGGATTCGTCGTTCGTGACGTCGGGGCCGGTCAAGCTGCACTACGACCTGCGCGATCTGGTGGACAAGCGGATCCGGTTGTCGTCCGTGTATCTCGAGCGGCCCGTGATCAATCTGCGGCGGCACGCAGATCACTCCTGGAACTTCCAGCACATCTTTCCGGGCGGGCCGCCGCCCAAGCCTGGCGCGCGGCGGGTGCCCCGGCCGCAAGAGCTGCGGTTCGGCGATTACATCACGATGTCGTCGGTGACGATCCACGACGGGACGGTGATCCTCACCGAGCCGTGGGATGCGCCGGACTCGTTGCACGGCGCGCGGCGCGACAGCGCGACCCGCGTGGCGCTGCGCGATACGTCGCGCATCATCCGGCGCACGAGCGAGGGCGTCAAGCAAACGCGCCTGTTCACGCATCTCGAGTTGTCGGCGCCTAACGTGCGCCTTGCGGACCCGGACAGCAGCGGGCGGTACGTGCAGGTGGCGTCGCTCGACGTCGACATCAATGATCCGCCGTTCCGTGTGCGTCATGCGACGGGGCCGGTGACGATTCGCGGCGACTCGGTGTGGCTGTCGATGCGCCACTTCGACCTGCCCGGGTCCACGGGATCGGCCACCGCCAAAGTGTGGTGGGGCGGCGACATACCAACGCGATACGACGTGCACGTGACGGCCGATTCCGTCTCGCTGGCGGACGTGGCGTGGGTGTATCCGACGCTGCCGCACACGGGGGGCGGGCACTTGCGCCTAACGATTCACAACGAGCTCAACTTGCACGTGCTGGATTACGTGCTGAGCGACATGGACGTGCACACCACGCGGTCGCGGCTCCAGGGCACGATGACGTTTGCGGTGGGCGGGCCTGTGTTGGGAGTGAAGGACCTGGCGGTCACCGTGTCGCCGCTCGACTTCGATCTCCTGCGCCAATTCAACGGCGGCCCGTTTCCGGTGGATTGGCAGGGGCAGTTCACGGGGGCGGTGCGCGCGCGCGGCGGTCCGCTCACCCGGTTCGACGTGGACGACGCGCATCTCGAATTTCACGACGCGCACGTTCCCGGCGCGGTGACGACGCTGGATGCATCCGGCGGCGCGCTGGACATTCTCAAGCCGTCGCAGGCGACGTTTCTCGGCTTGCACGTGACGCTGGCATCGCTCGATCTGCGCACCATCCATTATCTCTTTCCGTCGTTTGCGAAGTTAGGCGGCACGATCAGCGGGACGGCGACGCTGGATTCGGTGTGGACCGACGTGCGGTTCAGCGACGCGGATCTCACGCAGCACGACGGTCCGGCGCCGCCGACACACGTGACGGGACGCGGGCGCGTCACGTACGGCACGACGACGGCGTTCGACGTCGACCTCATGGCCTCGCCGCTTTCGTTCACGACGCTCGCGCGCTCGTATCCAGGACTCAAATTCCGCGACACGTACTCGGGTCCGCTCGTGGCGCGCGGCACGACCTCGGACCTCGAGTTGCATACGGAGCTCGTCGGGCCGGCCGGCGCATTCGGCGCGGATGGGGTGTTCAACCTGGAGCCGCCGACGTACGGCGCCAAAGCCACGTTCACGGCGCACGATCTCGACGTGCCGATGCTGCTCGCGGACACCACGCTCATGCCGGCGCGCATTACCGGGACGATGACGGCCGACGTGCACGGCGATTCGGTGGCGAACCTCGTCGGCACGGCATCGGTGATGCTCGATTCGTCGCGCGTCGACTCGATCGATGTGCGACGTTCGACGGCGTCGCTCGCGTTCGGCGACGGGCGGATGCGCGTGGATTCGATGGCGGTCGCGACCGATCTGCTGCGCGCGACGGCCAAGGGCGCGATCGGGTTGCGGCCGCAGACGCCGGACTCGCTGTCGTACGTCGTGGACGTCGATTCGTTAGGCGCGCTGGCGCCGCTGCTCGGCATCTCCGTGGCCGCGACCACCGGCGATGGCCAGCCCGATACGACGGCCGATTCCACGGCGATCGAGGACGTGCTGAGCGGTACGCTGCACGGGGTGGGCGTGCTCACCGGATCCATCGACACGCTCGAAACGCACGGCACCGTGACGGGCCAGAGCATCGCCTACGGTGACAACGAGATTCATCACGTGAGCGGCTCGTACGCGGTTCACGGCCTGCCGCACGCGCCGGCGGGGATGATGGCCGGCGCCATGGACAGCGTGATGATCGCGAACATTCGGCTGGACAGCATTTTCGGCTCGGTGGTACTGGCGGATCGGTCTTCGGGATCGATCGGACTCGTGGTGGTGGCGGACTCCGAGCGCGGCGCGTATCGCGCGGGGGCGCGGGTTGCGTTCGCGCGCGATTCGAGCGCGCTCCATCTCACGGTCGACACGGCCGGCGCCACGCTCAAGGATCACGCCTGGCACCTCGAGCGGCCGGCGCACATCGTCGAGGACAGCGGCGGCCTGGCGATCGACACGGCGGTGATGCGGAGCACGGCGGGCGGCGTACTCCGCGTGCGGGGGACGATCCCGGCGCATGAAGCCATCGACGCCGAGGTGACGGGGGACAGCCTGGCGCTGGCCGACGTGGGCACGCTGCTTCAGACGACACGTCCGTTAGGCGGCACGACGACGTTCGATTTCACGATGAGCGGCGCGCGCGAGCATCCGGTGATGCACGGGACGAGCCGGTTCACCGACGCCCAGCTGGGCGACGTGCACGTGCCCTACGCGACCCTGGCCGGCGACTACGCATCGCGCAAGTTAGGCGCGAAGCTCGAGCTGTACCGCAAGGACACGGTGGTGCTCACCGCGACGGCGACTGTGCCGGTGGACCTGGCGCTCGAGCGCGTGAACCAGCGCCTGCTGCACGACTCGTTGAGCGGGCAGATCCGCGCCGACAGCGTGGACCTGTCGCTGCTCAACGCCATCTCGCCCGACTTCGCCAACGGCGCCGGGACCGCGTCGACGCTGCTCAACATCGGCGGCACGATTCTGCATCCCACCGTGGAAGGCGCGATGCGCGTCAACGCCGGATCGGTGGGACTGCCGCGCATCGGCGTGCAGCTGACCGGCATCCGCGCGAAGGTCGCGTTCACCGCCGACAGCGTTCGCGTCGACACGTTCACGGCGGAGAGTCCGGGCATCGGCGGCAGCCGCGTGAGCCTCACCGGCGGTTTCGCGGTGCCGAACTGGCGCGACGTGCAAACGCTCGGCTTCGGGTTGACGCTGAGTGCGCGGAGCTTTCAGGCGATCGACAAGCGCGGCTTTGCGCAACTGCAGGTGACGGGCGCGATGCAGCTCACGGGCACCTTCGAGCAACCTGTGCTGCAGGGCGACATGACCGTCGACAAGGGCAACCTGTACATCTCGGACATCTATCGCAAACAGGTCGTCAATCTGAACGACCCGGAAGCGTACACGATCGTCGACACCAACCTCGTGCAGAATCGGAGTCTGCTCGAGGCCAATCCGCTGCTCGATAGTTTGGTGACACGTCTCAGCATCCCGAGCTTTGCCGTGCGCGTGGGCGACGACGTCTGGCTCCGTTCCGAGGAAGCCAACATCAAGTTGTTAGGCAGCATGACGCTGGCCAAGGCGGGCACGCAGCGCTACGAGAGCGGCGTGCTGCGCGTAAGCCGCGGCACCTACCGCCTCGACCTCGGCGTCGTGCAGCGCACGTTCCAGGTGGACAGCGGATCGGTGACGTTCTACGGCGATCCGCACATTCCGCCGGAGCTGAGCATCTGGGCCACGTATACCGTTCGTCAGCCGAGCCGGCAGGTGGCGGACGACGTGAAGCTCATCGCGCACATCAGCGGCACGCCGACGAATCCGCAGCTCGACCTGACCAGCAACTCGCGATTCCAATTGTCCAACACGGAGATCCTGAGCTATCTCGTGTTCGGCCAACCATCGTTCTCGACCAACCCCGACCAGACGACGAATCCCGTATTGCAGCAAGTCGCCGCGGCGCTGCTGCCGAGCGTCGGTGCGGTGCTCGAGCGTGCGCTTGCGGATCAAATCGGATTCATCGACTACGTGCAGGTGCAGACCGGCAGCACGAACGATCCGACCACGGGCGCGACGACGGGCTTTCTTTCCGGAACGCGCATCGGCGTGGGCAAGCAGTTGGGCAACAAGACGTTCGTGACCGTGAACGCCGGCTTGTGCGGGCTCTCGGGTCAGCAGTCGGGAATCTCGTTCGGTCAGTCGTTGGGCCTGACCGTCGAACAGCGTCTCGCGGATGGGTACTCGCTGCAAGCGAGCATCGAGCCATCGTCGGCGGCGCTGCTGTGTCACCCGGGACTGACATCGATCGGCAGTCGGCCGCCACAGTACGGCATCGATCTCTTCCGCGAGTGGAGCTTCTGAGCGGAGGCTCGTTCCTCCTCATCGTGAATCCGGCCGCGCGGCGCGCCGCGCGCATTGTGTCGATCGCGCGCGGCGTGCTGCAATCGGCCGGCATTGCAGTCGAAGAAGTCTGGACGGAGCGTTCGGGTCATGCTGCAGAGATCGCCAGCGCTCGCGCGGACAGTGTGGACCGGGTGGTTGTGTTGGGCGGAGACGGGACACTCAAAGAAGTGGCGGGGGCGCTGGCGCATTCTGGACGACCCGTGGGCATTCTGCCCGGAGGAACGGGGAATCTCGTCGCCCGTTCGTTAGGGATTCCAATGGATGCGAGGGGCGCGGCGCGCGTCGTTCTCGACGGCGTGCCGACCGCAACTGACCTGGGATGTGTGCGGGGTCATGGAGCGTCGCCTCACTGGTTCGCGTTTTCGGTGAGCGTCGGCGTGGACGTCCGCATGCTCGCACGCACGTGGCCGCGTGCCAAGCGGTGGTTCGGACCGCTCGCCTATGCGGTGACGGCCTTTGGCGAGGCGATGGACTTCACGACGTTCCGGGCGCGTGTACGCGTCGACAATGAGCCGTTGGAGCGTGACGCAGCGGAGGTGATGATCGCCAATATCGGGAGCGTGTTGAGTGACACGCTCGTGCTCGGTCCCGGGATTCGCGCGAACGACGGCCGGCTCGATCTGTGTCTCTACTCACCAGCCAACACTCGAGAGGCCATTGGGGTGCTGTGGCGCATGGCACGGAAGCATTTCGATGCGCCGGACCGATTGCTGTTTCGGGCCGGATGTAGCTTTCATGTGGCGTGTGATCCGCCGCAAGATGTTCAAGCCGATGGCGAGTTGGTGGGGGCGACGCCATTCGACGTCGAGATCGATGCAGGTGCGGCGCTGTTTCTGGTTCCCACGCGGACGTGATTGACCCCGCCGCAACCCGGGCTCACATTCGTCGGAGTCGTGGAGTCCCAGGTCGCTCTCAGCTGACGGCCGTCGTATGACTAACGTTGCCGAAGGGTTCGAGCCAGCGAGGCTTTCGGGCACAGACGAGTCGCTGCTGCTCGCCGGCCTGCCGCCGGACAAAGCGGAGGCGGTGCGCGAGCTGCTCCGAGAGCGGAGCTACCTGAGCGAGCAGTCTCGCCGCGTGATCGAGACGGCGAGCGATGCGATCCTCATCACCGATCCCGAGCGGCGGATCGCGTTCGCGAACTCGGCTGCGCATCAGTTGTTCGGGTACCCGCGCGACGCGCTCATCGGCATGCGCGTCGCGGACACGCTGCCGCCGGAGATGCGCGAATCCGTGTCGGCGTTCGAAGCGGCTGCGTTGGGCGGAACGCCGCAGCGATACGAGACGGTGGTGCTGCGGAGCACGGGCGAGCTCCGCACCGTGTCGGTGAGCACGTCGCCGCTGCGCGAAGGCAATCAGGTGACGGGCGTCGTCGCGTCGCTGCGCGATGTGACGGACGAGCGTCGCGCGCGCGACGCGGTGGCGCGTTCCGAGGCGCGCTACCGCAACCTCGTCGAGACCGCGACGGACGCGATTTTCACGATGGATGCCGACGGCAGCTTCACGTCGGTGAATCGGGCCGCGTGTGAGATCGCGGGCTACGCGCGCGAAGAGCTGCTCGGGCGGCGCGCGCGATGGCTGTTGGACCCCGACGAGTTCGCGGACGTCGACCGGCATTTCCAGCATGCGTTGGACGGGCGCGCGCGCCGCTACGAGTGTCATCTCTATCGCAAAGATGGCGATCGCCGGCTGCTGTCGATGACGAACACGCCGATCTTCCAGGGCACAACGGCGATCGGGGTGCTCGGGATTGCGCGCGACATCACTGCGGATCGCGAGCGCGAGGAAGCGCTGCTGCGGTCGGAGGCGCGCTATGAGCACCTCGTAGAAACGGCGCCGGACGCGATTTTCACGCTCGACGTCGACGGGCGATTCACGTCGGTGAACCGGAGCTTCGAGCGGACCTGCGGCCGGCCGCGCGCCGAGTTGTTAGGCGTACGCTTCAGCACCATTCTCGAAGGGCGACAGGCCGAGTCGGCCGAGGCGCTCTTCCAGGCGACGCTCGCGGGACGACGCCAGCGATCCGAGCTCCGGTATCGCGACGTGGACGGCACGGTGCGCACGGGTTCGATCATCACGGCGCCGGTTTTGGAAGACGGACGCATCGCGGGCGTGCTCGGCCTGGTGCGCGACGTGACCGAGGAGAAGCTGCTGTCGGCGCAGCTGCTGCAGCGGGAGAAGCTGGCGGCCGTCGGGCAGTTGGTGAGCGGCGTCGCGCACGAGCTCAACAATCCGTTGGCCGGCATCATGGCGTTCGCACAGCTGCTCGAGAACTCGACTGCCGTCGCACCCGACGACCGTGATGCGATCGAGACCATCCACATGGAAGCGAAGCGTGCGGCGAAGATCGTGTCGAACCTGCTGCTGTTTGCGCGGCAGCGCGATCCCGAGCGGGCGAGCACGGATCTCAATCGAGTGATCCTCGACACGCTCGAGCTGCGGCGGTACGTGCTGCGCACGCAGCAGGTCGAAGTGGTGACGGAGCTCGATCCGGATCTGCCGCTCGTGTGGGCGGACTCGTTCCAGCTGCAGCAAGTGGTGCTCAACCTGTTGACGAATGCCGAGCATGCGTTGCGCAGCGTGGATGGCAATCGCCGCATCACGCTGACGACGCGCCGCGTGGAGAGCCGCGTGGTGGCGAGCGTGACGGACACGGGGGACGGCATTCCGCACGATGCGCTGGATCACATCTTCAATCCGTTCTTCACGACGAAGGCGATCGGCGAGGGGACCGGGTTAGGCCTGTCGATTTCGGATGGCATCGTGCGGCAGCACGGCGGACACATCACGGTGAAGAGCACTCCTGGACACGGCGCAACGTTTGCGATCGAGCTGCCGATCACGACGCCGCCGACCGGCGACGGCCTCGCGACCGCGGAGGAAGCATTGTCGCGGGCGGCGCCGCGGCTGCTGCTCATCGTGGACGACGAATCGTCGATCCGCCGTGCGCTGACGCGCTATCTCGAGCGCGAAGGACACACGGTGGACGCGGTGGCGACGGGAACCGAAGCACTGCAGCTGGTTCGCGACCGTCGCTATGACGGCATCCTGCTCGACCTGCGCATGCCGGATCAGTCCGGCGACGAAGTGTACGCGACGCTCCTCGAGCGCGATCCGGAGCTCGCCGAGCGCGTCGTGTTCGCGACGGGCGATGTGGAGAGCGATGCCGCGCGCGAATTCTTACAGACGGCGAAGCGGCCGTACGTGAGTAAGCCATTCGTGCTGCCCACGGTGGCGCATCTGTTGTGCAGCGTGGGGAGACGCTGATGGCGACGATACTCATCATCGATGACGATCCCGGTGTCTCGGCGGTGCTGGGCGCCTTCTTCGAGCGGCGGTCGCATCACGTGGTGCGCGCGGGCAGTTGCGAGGACGGCGTGGACACGTTCATGCGCGTCAGGCCCGATCTGGTGCTGCTCGATCTCCGTCTGCCCGACGGCACGGGGTTCGATGTGCTGACGAGGCTGGCGGGCGAGGAAGCGGTGATCATCATGATCACGGGGCACGCCGACGTTCCGTTAGCCGTGCAGGCGATGCAGGCGGGGGCGGAGCATTTCCTGCAGAAGCCGGTGGACCCGGCGCACCTGGAAGCGGCGGTGGACCGCGCGCTCGAGAAGGCGCGGCTGCGCCAGCTGGCGCAGTTGGCGCGGGAACGCCGCGGCGGCGGACGCGTGAGTGCTCTGTTAGGCACTTCGGCGGCGATGCGCGAGCTGGCGCACCAGGTGGAGCTGCTCGCGGCGACCGACCGCACCACGGTGCTGCTGGTCGGCGAGACCGGCACGGGCAAGGGCCGGCTGGCCGAGATGATCCACGCGACGAGTCCGCGCGCGGAAGCGCCGTTCCTCGATGTGAGCTGCGTCGGGATGCCGTCCGATGCGCTCGAAGAAGAATTGTTCGGCAGCGAAGTGGAGGACCGGCCGCGGCGGCGTCGTGCGGCGCTGGTGGAGATCGCCGAGCACGGGACGTTGTTCCTCGACGAAGTCGTCGGGCTCGATCCCGTGCTGCAGCCGCGCTTACTGAAGCTGCTCGAAGCGCGCACCTACCGCCGCGCCGGCGGCGTTCGCGAGACGAGTGCCGACGTGCGGGTCATTGCGTCGACGTGCCGCGATCTGGTCGAAGAAGTGAATGCAGGGCGATTGCGCGAGGAGCTGTACTATCGATTGAGCGTGATGCCGGTGCATCTGCCGCCGCTGCGCGCCCGCGCGCGCGAGGACGTGGTGGATCTCATCGAGCGGCTGATGCACGAGCTGCAGATTCAGGTGCGGTCGGCGCCGTCGGAGATCGCCGATGGCGCGTGGGAGGTACTGCTGCGGTATCCGTGGCCGGGCAACTTGCGCGAGCTGCGCAACGTGCTCGAGCGCGCATTGATCGTCGCGCGCGGCGCGCGCCGGGTGGGGGCGGAGCATCTGCCGTCGGAAGTGCGTCGCGCGAGCGGCGCGGGGTTGTCGCGGCACGTGCCGCGTTCGTTGGACGAAGTGGAACGGGCGCACATCGAGCGCACGCTGCGCGCGCACAACGGCAACCGGACGCGAGCGTCGCGCGAGCTGGGCATCTCGCGCGCGACGCTGATCAACAAGATCAAGCAGTTCAACCTGGGCGAGATGGTGATGGCGACGGAGCCGCGCGTGGCGGGCGGGGCGGGGTAGGTCCACGGGACGCAGGCGGCATGGTGCGCGTCTTCACCGAAGGACGTCTTCTCTTACATTCGACAGCATGGCCGATACGTCAGGATTGCCGACGCCGCAGGAACACGATGGAATGATGTGCCGTGCGTGCGGCCGTGAGGAGCGTGCATCGGAAGGGTATCCGTGCGCGGATTGCGGCACGTTCATCTGCCTGGTGTGCAGTTTTCGCGGCGTGCTGCGGTGTCGCGACTGCGAGGCGAAGCACGCGGCGCAGGCGGGCGGGCGCGGGTCGTGAGCGACGTGGTGGTGGTGCGCCGGCGGGTGCAGTTAGGCGAGCGCGCGTTCTCGGTGCTGGGCGACACGGCGTTCGACCGGCGCACCGGCGAATGGAGCGCGCGGTTGTTGTTCGTGCCGCTGGACCGGTCGTTGCCGCGGACTGTCGCATCGACGCCGATCAAGCGCGGGGCGAAGCGCGACGAGGTGGTGCGCAGTCTGAGCGATGTGAGCGACGCCGAGCTCGCGCGCGCATCGCGGTCGATCGAGCCGGCGTCGCGGCGCAAGCGTTAGGACGCGTCGGCGTGGGCGGGTACGTCGTGCGGGTGTCGGTGGCGCCGGTGAACGGCGAGCCGCGCGCGGGGAGCGAGCAGGTCTCGCAGGCGCTGTGGGGGCATCCGGTGGAGCGGTTGGACTCGGGTGGGCGCGAGCCATGGTTCGAGGTGCGGCTCCGCGATGGCTACCGGGGGTGGATGCACCGCGGCTACCTGTCGGAATCAGACAGGGCGGTGCCGCCTAACGGAGAGCCGGCGGGGCGCGTCTCGCTCGGCTGCGTGGTGCGCGACGCGTCCGGCGTGCGCCGCGCGCTGCCGCTCGGTGCCTGGCTCGATGCCGGGGCGGCCGTGGAGAGCGGCGAGGCCGTCGAGCGCGTCGAGGTGGTGCGGCGATTCCCTGTGAGCGCGGCGGCCGCGGCTCGCACCGCGTGCGAGCTGTTCGAGGGGACGCCGTACGAATGGGGTGGGCTCACGCCGTGGGGCGCCGACTGCTCGGGGCTCGTGCAGACCGTGTTCGGGCTCCACGGCATCGCGATGCCGCGCGATGCGCGCGACCAGGCCGAGCGGGGTCAGGCCGTGGACGCCGGCGACGTGTTGGGCGCGCTCGCGCCCGGCGATCTCGCGTTCTTTTCCGACCGCGGCGATGGCCGCATCACGCACGTCGCCATCGCGCTCGGCGATGCGAGACTGGTGCACCTGGGGTTGGGGCGCGGCGGATACGCGATCGAGACGCTCGCGGCGCCCGATGCGTACGGGCGCGCGTTGCTCTCGCGGTTCCGTTGGGCGCGGCGCGTCAGCTGACCATCTTGCCAGCGGGCACGACCGCGGTGCGCACGTGCAGCCGTACTTCGCCGTGCACCGAACCATCGATGGCGATTCGCATCGCGTAGGTGCCTGCCGCGTCGAGCGGCAGATCGACGGCGGCGATGAGCGGGAAATCGATGTCGGCGACTTCCGCGGGCGGCGTGGCGACGTTGAGCTCTCCATTGGATGACCACAGCTCCGCGCCAGACGGATTCACCCACTGCAAGGCGATGACGTGCGCGCCGGCGTCGGCGGCCGTGCCCTTGAGTCGCACGACGATGTGCGCGCGCGGGTGGACGGTGGGCAGTCCGGCCACCTGCACGGCGTCGAAGACGCCGAGGATGTTGAGTTTGCCTTCGACGGACAGGTTGGCGGCGTCGGCGAACAACGCGAAGGAGAGGTGCATGGCGGGGAAGCTACGGGCAGCGCCGACGCGGAGGAAGGCGCTGTCGCGTGCCAACGGCGTCGCCTAGCTTTGGAGCATGACCACGGTGCTCGACACGGCGATAGCGCCCGATCGCGCGGAACCAGCCGCGCGGTCGGGCGTTTCGCTCACGGATCTCTGGCTGCTGCTGACGACCACGATCTGGGGCGCGAACTACGCGGTGGTCAAGTACGGCACCGACCACATGGATGCGCTCGCGTTCAACGGCGCGCGGATCCTGATGGCGACGCTGGCGTTCGGGATGCTGGCGGTGCTGCAGCGGCGGCGGCCGGGAGCGCGGCCGATCGCGCGGCGGGATGTGCTCGCGCTGCTTGCGTTAGGCGTGCTGGGCAATTGCGTGTATCAGACGCTGTTCGCCGAGGGTGTGGCGCACACCAAAGCGGGAAATGCGGCGCTGGTGCTCGCGGCGTCGCCGGCGCTGATCGCGCTCATCGGGCGATGGCTGGGCATCGAACACGTTGGGGCGCGCGCGTACGGCGGGGTGGGGCTCTCCATGGCCGGGATCGCGCTGGTGGTGCTCGGCGGATCGATGCACGAGTCTTCGGGCGCGACGCTCACGGGAGACGCGGTCGTCGTCGCGGCAGCCGTGTGTTGGGCGTGGTACACGGTTCTGCTCAAGCCGCTCACGCATCGCGTGTCGCTCGTCGACATCTCGGCGCTGACGCTGGTGGGCGGCATGATTCCGCTGCTCTTCGTGTCGGCGCCGGCATTCGCGGCCACGGCGTGGACGAGCGTGAGCGTGCGAGTGTGGGGCGCGATGACGTTCGCCGGCATCGGCTCGCTGGTGATCGGGTATCTCGGCTGGTATCGCGGCGTGCGCGTCCTCGGCCCGACGCGCACGGCCATCTACTCGAATCTGCAACCGTTGATCGCCCTCGGAGTGGCGTGGGCAATGCTGCCGGGTGAGACGCCCACGGCGTGGCAGGTCGCCGGCGCGGTTGCGATCATCGCCGGCGTGGTGCTCACGCGCGCATGAAGCTGATCCTGTTCGACATCGACGGCACGATTTTGTGGAGCGACGGCGCGGGCCGCCGCGCGATGACGGCCGCGTTGACGCAGGTGTTCGGCGGCTCCGGCCCAACGGAGTATCACTACGACGGCAAGACGGATCCGCAGATCGTGCGCGATCTGATGCGCGCAGAAGGGCACAGCGATGCAGCGATCGACGCGCGGATGGATGACCTCGCGGCGAGGTATCTGGCGCTGCTGGAGCAGGAATTGGCGACGGGGCGGCGCGGCGTGCACGTGTTCGACGGCGTGGCGGAGCTCATTTCGGCGCTCGAGGCGCGGTCCGATGCGGTGGTCGGGCTGCTGACCGGGAATTTTTGCGATGGCGCGATGCTCAAATTGTCGGCGGCCGGTTTGGACGTGACGCGGTTTCGCGTCGGCGCGTACGGGTCAGACCACGCGCATCGTCCGGAGCTGCCGGCTGTGGCGCTGCGGCGCGCGCGGGAAGCGTTGGGCATCGACGTGCGCGGCGAGGATGTCGTCGTGATCGGCGATACGCCGGCCGACATCGAATGCGCGCGCAGCGTGGGAGCTCGCGCGGTGGCGGTGGCGACGGGGCGATTCACGGTCGAGGAGCTCTCGGCGCACGTGCCGGCGGCGGTGTTCCCGACGCTGGCCGTCACCGCCGCCGTGCTCGAGGCGATCTTCGATGCGTGAGGTGGAGCTGAAAGCAGTGCTCGACGATTGGGGGCGCCGCGCCGCACGCCTAACGCAGGCCGGCGCCGTGCTCACGTTCGCCGGGCGTCTCGAGGACCGGCGCTACGACACGCCGCGCCGCGATCTCGCGCGCCGCGACGAAGTGCTGCGGCTGCGCGTGTACCGCGATGGGTCGGGCGCCCGCGCGGAACTGGGTTGGAAGGGACCGACGGGCTACGACGCCGGCTACAAGGTGCGGGACGAGCTGCAGTGCAGGGCAGACGCTCCCGACGTTCTGGCCACGATGCTCGCCCGGTTAGGCTACGAAGTCACGCGCGCGATCGATCGGGAGATCGCGCAGTACGATCTGCAGGGCACGGCGGTGCGATTCGAGCGCTACCCGCGGATGGACGACCTGGTGGAAGTGGAAGGCGCGCCGGCCGGCATCGAGCACGCGATTGCTGCGTTAGGCATCGAGCGGTCGGCGTTCTGCACCGACCGGCTGCCGCAATTCGTGACGCGGTGGCAGCAGCGGACGGGGCAACAGCCGGCGTTGTGCGACGACGAGCTGGCCGGGCGCGTGCGCTACGCGCTCGAGGACGCCTGAGGTGGCCGACGACGCGGTGACGGTGACGGTGAGCGGCCTGCTGCGCGGCACCGATGTGGCCGGCCACGCCGTGGCGACGCTCGACGATGAGGCGCTTCGTCTCGAGCGGTCCGGCGGCGCGGTGCGTCTGCCGTACGATCGCCTCGACGGCTCGCGCTATGCGGTGGGCACGCTCGAGCTGTTCCTGACGCGCGGCGACATGATCACGTTAGGCGGGTCGCCGGGGCTGGCCGTCCTCGCCGCCGACCTCGACCGGCGCGCGATGGCCGTGCCCGAGCTCACGCGATCCCTGCGCGCCCTCGGCTCGCCGCGCGCGTCGCAGGGCGCCGACCACGATCGATACTTCGGGCCGCTGCTCGCGGCGCGCCGCGAAGCCGAGACGGCCACAAGCCCCGATCGCGCGCGCGCGGCGTTCGATGCGCCCTCGCTCCGCGCGGCGATGCTGCAGCGCATCCACGAGCTGGCCGCCGAGCGTCATCCATCCGAACCGCCGGAGCGGCGCGCGCTGGACGCCGAGCTGACGGAGGCGGCCGAGCCGCTGGTCAGTGCGTTAGGCGCGCTCGAGCGCGCGCAGGATGGCCTGGCGTCGAGCGATGATGGCGAGCGGTATGCGGGGTGGCGTCGGTGGGCCAAGGCACTGCAGCTGGTCTTTGAGATGGCTGACGACGTGTGGTTGTCACTCGTGCGCGTGCTGGCCGCCGACGTCCCGGGACGACGCGGACGCCGGCGCCGCTGGCTCGGGCGCGCCCCACGGGAGGATGTGTGATCGTAGGCGTCGGACTCGATCTGGTGGACGTGGCGCGTGTGAAGCGGCTGATTGCGTCGAAAGAGGCGCGCGCGCTCCAGCGGCTGTTCACGGCCGGCGAGGTCACCTACGCAATGGGCCGGCAGGAGCCGTACGTGCACCTTGCCGCGCGCATTGCAGCCAAGGAAGCGGCGTACAAAGCGCTCTCGGGATCGCCGGGCGCGCGCGGGATCGGGTGGCGCGAGATGGAGGTCGTGTCGGTCGACGGTGGTCTGCCGTCGCTCGTGCTGCACGGCGCCGCCGAAATCCGCTGCGCCGAGCTGCGCGTGCGCCGAGTGTGGTTGACGCTGTCGCACAGTCAAATGACCGCCGGGGCGGTGGTGGTGCTCGAGGGTCCTCAGACGACGTCGGACGGAGAGACGCAGCAGGCCGGCTAGTGCGCGACGGTGCACCGCGAGAGTGGTGCCGCGCAGATAAATCCGATAAATTCTATCGTAAATGCGATTTCGTTTCCGTTCAGTCTGCTTGACCGCATGGGCGGTGGCTGCGCTCGCCGCGCCGGCGAATGCGCAGGAGAGCCCGGCAAAGCGTCTCGGCAACATCGTCGCGGTGGCCGTCGAAGAGTATGCCAAGGGCGTCGACGCGCGCGGACGGTTGAGCGCCGTCGATGAGTATCAGGAAACGGTCGACTTTCTGGTGGATGCGCGTGTGACAGCGGCCCAGCTGAACGGGAGCAACGCGGCGGCGATTCGCGCGCGGCTCGATTCGCTGACGGCGGCGGTGCGGGACACGGTGCCGCCGGCGCGGCTCGCGGCGCTCCACCGGCAGTTCGTTGTTGCGTTAGGCGATGCCGCGTCGCTCGACCTGCCGGCGGAGCCGCTGAACCTGGCCGAGGGACGCGCCGTGTATGCGGCGCGCTGCGCATCCTGCCATGGCGACCGCGGGTTAGGCGACGGGCCCGCTGCCGCGGGGATGCGGCCGCCGCCGCCGGCGATCGGCGATTCGGCCGCGATGCGCGGCGTGTCAGCCGAAATGCTCTATCGAATCATCTCGGCGGGCGTGTCGGGCACGGCGATGCCGGCGTGGGGCGGGACGCTGACGTCGCAGCAGCGGTGGAACGTGATCGGGTACGTGCAGTCGCTGCAGGGTGTGCATCCCCGGTGCCCGAGCTGCGCGGTGCCTGTCGTGACGGTGGTGGCCGCGTCGCTCGACTCGTCGCTGGCGGCGGCGCGGGCTGGCGATCTCGGGGGGGCGCGTGCGCGCGCCGTGGATGCGTATCTGGCGTTCGAACCCTTCGAGGCTGCGGCGCGCGTGAAGAGTGCCGGTGCCGTGTCGGCCATGGAGCGCCGCTTCGCCGAGTTCCGGGCGCACATCGCGGCCGGCGACCTGGCTCGGGCGGCGCGGGCGCGCGACGCGATCGTGGCGACGCTTCCGTCGGTCGTCGCGTTGGGCAGCCGGACGTCGGGCGCGTGGGAGAGCTTCGTCCAATCGTTCGTCATCATCGTGCGCGAAGGGTTCGAGGCGATTCTGGTGATCGGCGCGATCGTCGCGTTCCTGATCAAGACCGGGCACCGCGATCAGCTGCGCAGCGTGTGGTTAGGCGCCGGCGCGGGGATCGCGGCGAGTGCGGCCACGGCGGTGGCTCTCGAGACGGTGCTGTCGGCGGTGCCGGCAAGCCAGGACCTCATCGAAGGCGTGAGCATGCTGGTGGCGATGGTGGTGCTGTTCTGGGTGAGCTATTGGCTCATTTCGAAAGTGGAAGCGGCGCACTGGCAGCGGTTCATCCGGGAGAAGGTCACCGCGGCGCTCGCATCCGGCGGCGCGACGGCGCTGGCGTTCGTGGCGTTCCTTGCCGTTTATCGCGAAGGCGCCGAGACGGCGTTGTTCTTTCAGGCGCTGCTCGGCGAGGCCGGCAGGCCGGCGGGCGCGATTGCGTTAGGAATCGCGGCCGGCGCGGTGGTGCTCGTGGCGATCTTCACCGTGTTCCATCGATACGGCGTCAAGATTCCCCTGCGGCCGTTCTTCACGCTGACGAGCGGGCTGCTCTACGCGATGGCGTTCGTGTTCGCCGGACGCGGCGTGGCGGAGCTCCAGGAAGTGAGCGCCGTTCCGATCACGCCCGTGCGCGGGATGCCGAGGATCGATGCGTTAGGCATCTATCCGACGGCCGAGAGCCTGGGGCTGCAGGCGCTGCTGGTGGCGCTGCTCGCGGCGGCGCTCGTCGTGACCTTCAGGCCGCGCCGCGTTCGGGCGTCATCCGCTTCAGCAATTTCTCCAGACGATGCACGTACTCGTCGTACTGGACGTAGAAGGCGTGGCGCTGCGACGAGAGATACCTGATGCCGCCACTCACGTCCGGCCGCGGGCCGGTGCGCTGACGGTCGAACCACGCGGCGCGTTCGGATCCGTTCCGTTGGGCGACGAGGTACGACGCGACCAGCGCCGCCTGCTTGCTCACCACCGGAAACAGTGAGCCGTCGGTCTCGAACAGGCCGATGACGTAGAGTGCGGGCTGCTCGGGAAACACGTTCAGGTAGAACTGGCGTCCGCCGCGCTCGGCCGAGAACACCTCGGCGTCGAGGCACGGAATCGCCGATCGAAAGCCCGTGGCGAAGATGATGACATCGACGTCGGCGGATGAGCCGTCGACGAACGTGACGCGGTTTCCGTCGAGCTCGCGCACATCCGGTACCGCGCGGACGTCACCGTGCGAGAGATAATGCAGGAGCTGCGAGTTCACGATCGGATGGCTTTCGAGAACCTTGTGGTCGGGTCTGGGCAGCTTGTAGCGGCGCAGGTCGCCGACGAGCACGCGGAGGAGCAGCGTGAGGAGCGGTTGCGCCAGCCGGGCCGGCAGGTGCGGTCCGCTGCGGAAGAACGCATCGGTGGGCACGCCGAACAAATGCTTTGGCAGAAAGTGATAGCCGCGGCGAAAGCTGATGAGCGTTTCGCGGGCGATTGGTGCTGCATCGCACGCGATATCGCAGCCGGAGTTGCCACCGCCGACGATGAGCAGGCGCCTGCCGGCCAGCGAGGCGGCGTACTTGTAGCGGCTCGAGTGGTACATCTCGCCGTCGAAGTGGCCGGGATACGTTGGGTCGACGGGGTGCCAGTTGTTACCGACCGCGCACACGACGCCGCGGAATTGGCGATGCTCGCCTGACGCAAATTCGACGTCCCACCCGCCGTCAACGGGCGATGCGCGTTTCACCACCGTATTGAACGCGATATGTGCGCGAATGCCATCGTGCTCCGCATATGCGCGCAGGTACTCGAGGATGCGGGCGCGCGACGGATAATCCGCGTACTCGTTGGGCATCGGGAAATCGTCGAACGCCGACTGCGTGCGTGAGGAGATGAAGTGCGCGCTGTCGTACATCGGCGTGCCGGGATTGTCCATGTCCCAGATACCGCCAACATCGCCATGCCGTTCGAACACATCGAAGGCGATGCCGGCGCGCTTGAACTCGTGCGCGGTTGCGAGGCCGGATGGGCCGGCGCCGATGATACAATAGCGGTCTTGAATGGTCGGCACGATTGGCGACGGGGATCTGGCGGATCGGGAGAATCTAGCGATCCGCGCGGCCCGCGCGAGCGCGACGCGGTCGGAGGCACAGGCCGCCAGGCGACCGCCGTTCGACGCGCAACCCGTGCGGTCGCGGCGAAATTCACACAGTGACGGCGGTCGCGGCATGCCTCCTGCCTTCATTCATGCCGTGATGCGAAGATGGCACAGCCGCAACTGCTCGTCCCGGGCATCGAGTCTCGATGATCGGCATGGGGCGCGCCGGATGGCAGCCGGCCCAGGCGGCCTCGTGTTAGGCGATGACCGCCGGCCATGCCGGATCTGACGATCGCGCATTCCGTCCAGCGGCTGGTGGTGGTGGTGCTGGATGGACTGCGTCCGGATGCGATCGAGGCGTTGCGGCTGTCGAACGTGGCGCGGCTTGCCGCGGGCGGCGCGTCGACGCTGCGCGGGACGACCGTCGCGCCGAGCGTCACGGCGGCATGCATGGCATCGCTCCTAACGGGCGTGGCGCCGGACACACACGGCGTGCGGAGCACGCGCTTTCATCTGCCGCGGAGCCGCGGGCGGATGCATCCCTTGCCGCGCGTGTTGGGCGAGGCCGGCTATCCGTCGTCTGCGTTCATGTGTCGCGTGCCGTGGCTGATGCGCGGCATCGCGCGGCGCATCGCGGGCTGGCTGGGTGTCGGCTCGGCGACGTTTCACGGCACCTGCGCGAGGGACGTGCTCGCCTGCGCGACGGATGCGCTCGCGGCGCAGGACCGCGGACTCATCCTCATGCACTGGCCGGATTGCGATGACGCGGGGCACGACCACGGGTGGATGTCCGATCCGTACCAACGGGCGGCCTACGCGTTGGACGCGTCGCTCGGCCAACTCGTCGAGCGCATCGATCTCCGGCCGTCGAGCAAGACGCTGCTGATCGCCATAGCGGATCACGGCGGCGGCGGCCAGGTGCCGACGGATCACGACAGCCCGCATCCGTTAGACCGGACCATACCGATCGTTCTTGCCGGCGGCGGGGTGTCGGGCGGCTCGCTGCGCGAGGGGGCGCAGCTACTCGACGTGCCGCCGACCGTGCTCAGTGCGCTGGGTGTGGCGGTTCCGACGAGCTACGAGGGTCGCTCGCTGGTCGACGCCGGCGAACGGGCGGCGCTGGCGGGTTGAACGCGATTTCGTTAGGCGGCTAGATGCGGATGCGGTAGCCCGCTTTCCGGACCGTGAGGATGAAGTCGGGCGCGGCCGGATTGCGCTCCAGCTTGCGGCGCAACTCGGCGATGTGCGTGTCGACCGTGCGGCTCACGACTTCCGAGGCGTAGCCCCAGACATCCTGCAGCAGCTCATCGCGCGACGCGAGCCGTCCGCGGCGGCGCAGCAGCGCGACGAGCAGCTCGTATTCCTTGGGTCGGAGCGGCACCGGCTCGCCGGCGCGAGAGACCGTGCGCGTGGTGGTGTCGATCTCGATGTCACCGAGTTGCTCGCGGGGCGCGAGCGCGCCGCGGGCGGCGCGGGCGCCGTTCGCTGCGCGGCGCAGCAGCGCGTCGACGCGCGCCAGGAGCTCCAGCAGTCCAAACGGCTTGGTGACGTAGTCGTCCGCGCCTAACCGAAAGCCCAGCACCTTGTCCGTTTCTTCGCCGCGGGCGCTGAGGATGAGCACCGGCGTCTCGCAGCCGTCGGCGCGCAGGGCGCGCAGGACGCGATAGCCATCGAGGCCGGGCAGCATGAGATCGAGGATGATCACGTCGGGCGCGCCGGCGCGCGCGCGCTCGAGGCCCGTGTTGCCGTCGCCCGCGAGCTCCACCTGGTAGCCCTCGATCTCGAGGTTGTTGCGCAGCCCCATGGCGAGGTTGCGATTGTCCTCGATCACGAGAATGCGTGTCATGGGCGAGCCGTGCCGACAGCCTCGGCGCTCGGCGTTAGGTGCTCGGGCGCGTCGACGAGCGGGAACGAGACGCCGAAGCATGCGCCGCCGGACGTGGCGTCTTCGACCCACACGTCGCCGTGTTGCATCGCGGCGAGCTCGCGCACCACGTAGAGGCCGATGCCGCTCCCGGCGGCCGCGGAGCGCACGTCGCGCTCGAGGCGCTGGAACGGCTGCCAGACGCGGTCCCGCTCGCCTAACGGGACGCCGGGCCCCTGGTCGTGCACCATGAGCCGCGCGCGGCTGCCCTGCCGGTCGACGGTGATGGTGACGGTCTGGCCCGCCGGTCCGTACTTGATGGCGTTGTCGAGCAGGTTGAGCAGCATCTGGCGCACCGCGCTCCGGTCGAGCAGCGCCACGACGTGCGCATCGAGGCGGGTGCACAGCGTGACGTCGGCCGCCACGGCGAGCGGGCGCCAGGTTTCCACGGTTTCCCGGACGCACGGAGCGAGCGCCGTCGGCTCGGGACGCAGCCGCGTCATGCGGCGCTCGCTGCGCGAGAACAGCAGCACGTTCTCGACGAGCTGCATGAGGCGCCGCGCTTCATGGACGATGACGTCGGTGGCGCCGGCGCGCTCGGCCGCGCTCCGCACGCGGCCCAACCGGAGCGTTTCGGCGAAGAGCAGGATCTGGGCGAGCGGCGTGCGCAGCTCGTGGGAGACGCTCGAGATGAAATCGGAGCGGAGCCGCCCGAGCTCCTGCTCGCGGCGGAGTTGGAGCACCGCCAACACCATCATCCCGGCCGTGAGGGCGAGGAGGCCGAGGAGAAGCGAAACCTTGGACTGCGGGATCGCGCCTAACGCGAGCCGCTCGACGGCCAGCGGCCGCAGCGTGGCGCGCGCCGTGAGGCCGCCGAACGTCTCCTGTGAGGCGTCGGCGGTGAACGGCGTGAGGCTGCGCCGGCCCGAGTCCCAGATCGTGTCGCCCGTCGGGCCGAGCACGGTGACCGAGACCAGCGAGTCGTTGGGCTCGTGCATTGCGAGCGTTCGCGGCAGCAGCGGGTGCCGGCTCATCACGCCCGCGAACACCGGAGCGCCCAGCGCATCGGCGCACGTGGAGAATCCGAAGGCTGCGATCGGCGCACCGTGCACCGCGTACTTCACCGCGTACGCGACGGCGCGCTCGGCGGAGCCCCGTCCCACGAGCAGCGTCGCATACGACCAATCGGGACGATAGACGGTGCGCGCTTGTTGGTCGACCGCCGCACGGACCAAGGAGCGTTCCTCTGCGAGTGGCGTGGCGCCGACGGTCGCGAATGAGCCGTCGCGGAAATCGAGACGGAAGTACCAGCGCGCGGCGTCGTCTCGTTGATTTGCGCAGCGGAGCGCCGCGCCGCCGGACGCGGCGAGCACGGCGGGGCCGGGGAGCGCGTCATACGGCGTCGCGGCGATGCCTGCCGTGACGGGCGCCAACGCCGCGGACAGCGTTGGGCCGACCGTGTCGGTGGCGTTGGCGAGCAGTTCCCATGCGGCGAAGGTTGCGTAATCCCGGAGCGCGCGCTCCGCGGTCACGCGGTGCGATCGCGCGGCATCGTGCGCTTCGTACGCGAGGACCGCGGCGAGAACGAACGTGAGGCCGAGCAGCGCGACGAGCAGCGATGCCCGCGAGCGCCAAATGGCTGGCTGGCGGTCGACTCCGGACTGTCGCCGAGCGAACGACAACGGCATTGGCTCCTCGCAGACGGCGCCCGATGTGAGCGCGACACGAACCAATTGCAGGATGTACGGTGCGCGGGGGTGCGGGAAGGGGAGCTCTGACTGAACTCTGACAGACGCGCTGACGCGGTGCTGACGCCCCAGACGCGGCCATGACGGGGCGGCCGCGGCGCGTCGTCATCTTCGCGCACGGCACGACCTGGGTCTGCTGCCTTCCCCTCGCGCGAGGTCATCCGACGATGAGTCTCCTGTCCAAGAAGCCGCTGTCCGACTTGATGGTCGAAGCGGAGTCGGGCACGCTCCGGCGTTCGTTAGGCGCCTTCAGTCTCACCACGCTCGGCATCGGGGCGGTGATCGGGGCCGGCATCTTCGTGATCACCGGAACCGCCGCGGCGCAGTTCGCCGGACCGGCGCTCGTGATCTCGATGCTCATCGCCGGCGTGGGCTGCGCGTTCGCGGGGCTGTGCTACGCCGAGTTCGCGAGCATGATTCCGGTGGCCGGGAGCGCGTACACGTACGCCTACGCGACGTTAGGCGAGATCTTCGCCTGGATCATCGGCTGGGACCTCATTCTCGAGTACGCGCTGGGCGCGTCGACGATCGCCGTGGGGTGGGCGGGCAACGTCCAGAGCTTTCTGCAGGACGTCGGGTTGGGCATTCCCGCGCAGTGGGCCGGGCCGCCGGGATCGGTGGTGGCGCTGTCGGGCGGCGCGACGGTGCATGGAATCTTCAATGTGCCGGCGGCGCTGGTCGTCCTGGCGATCTCCGTGCTGCTGATCATCGGCATTCGCGAATCGGCCGGACTCAACACGCTGATCGTGGTGATCAAGGTGGCCGTGCTGCTCCTGTTCATCGCGTTCGGCGCCGCGTACATCAACCGTGCGAACTGGCATCCGTTCATCCCGCCCAACGCAGGCCACTTCGGCGTGTACGGGTGGAGCGGGGTGCTGCGCGGCGCCGGCGTGATCTTCTTCGCGTTCATCGGCTTCGATGCCGTGTCGACGGCAGCGCAGGAAGCGCGGAATCCGCAGCGCGACATGCCGATCGGGATCATGGCCTCGCTCGTCATTTGTACGGTGATGTACGTGGCGGTGGCGCTGGTCCTCACCGGCATCGTCAAGTACACGCAGCTCAACGTGCCGGCGCCGATCGCGTTAGGCATCGATGCGACGGGGATCGGGTGGCTCAAGCCGATCGTCAAGCTCGGCGCGATCATGGGGCTCACCAGCACGATGCTGGTGATGCTGCTCGGGCAGCCGCGCATCTTCTATTCGATGAGCCGCGACGGGCTCCTGCCGCCGTTGTTAGGCAAAATCCATCCGCGCTTCCGCACGCCGTACGTCACCACCGCCATCACCGGCGTCGTGGTCGCGCTCGTCGCCGGCCTGTTCCCGATCGCGGTGCTCACGCAGCTCACGGCGATGGGCACGCTGCTGGCGTTCGTGATGGTGTGCATGGGTGTGCTCGTGTTGCGGCGTCGCGAACCGCATCTGCACCGGCCGTTCAAGACCCCGGGCATGCCGTGGGTTCCGATCCTCGGCGCGCTGATCTGCTTCGCACAGATGATCGGATTGCCGCTCGAGACGTGGGCGCGGCTGGTGATCTGGCTGGTGGTGGGTCTCGCGATCTATTTCTGGTACGGCCGGTACCACGCGCAGCGTATTCGCGAGGCGGGCCCAACTGCGGCAATCGCGGCCGACTGAGGCCACAAACCAATTCCGGATTGGCGCTGTCGAAGTTCGATGGCCGGCCCAGCGCCGGACATTTCAACGGTGCCAATCCGGAGGCTTGCATGCGTCGCTGCCTGTCTGCTGTTGCCGCGATGATCGCGTTCGTGTGGGCGGCGCCCGCCGTCCATGCCCAGCACCACGAGCGTAACTGGCTCGAGCGCTGCCGCGAGGCGGACACGGACCGTCCCCGCTATTGCGAGGAGCGCACGATGGGCGCGCATGCGTCCGGCGGGACGATCACCGTGGATGGCGGAGAGAACGGCGGAGCGCGCGTGGCCGGTTGGGATCGCGACAGCATCGACGTCATCGCGCACATCCAAACGCAGGCGCGCAGCGACGATGAGGCGCAGGCGATGGCCAAGCAGATCTCGATCGACATGTCGAACGGCCACATCCACGCCAACGGGCCGCGCACGCACGATGGCGCGTCCTGGTCGGTGTCGTTCGACGTGCTGGTGCCGCGCGCGTCCGACCTCTCCCTCACCGCGACCAACGGACCGGTGGCGATCCAGTCGGTGCACGGCAAGATCGAGCTGAGCGCGGTGAACGGACCGTTGGACATCGACGACGCGGGCGGCGACGTGCACGGCCGCACGACGAATGGGCCGCTCTCGGTGCGTCTCACCGGCAAAACGTGGGTTGGACGGGGGCTCGATGCGGAGACGACCAACGGTCCGGCGACCATCAGCATTCCCGACGCGTACTCGGCGCATCTCGAGACGGGGACGTCGAACGGGCCGATGTCGATCGGGATCCCTATTACGGTTCAGGGACAGATCCTGCGCCACCTCGAGACCGACCTCGGGTCCGGCGGTCCGACGGTCCGCGCCGTGACGACCAACGGTCCGTTAGTCATCGAGCGCGCCGACTGACCGCGCGTCAGCGGACAGCCGACGACGTGCCGAGCGCTTCCTGGATCTTGCCGAGCAGGGCGGCCGTGTCGAAGGGTTTCTGGAGGAGCCAGGTGTGCCGCGCGGTCACGCCGCGGCGGAGGAGCGCATCGTCGGCATAGCCCGACAGATAGAGCACGTGGATGCCCGGCCGCGCCTCGGACAGTCTATCGGCCAGCTCGCGGCCGTTCCAGCCGGGCATCACGACGTCGGTGACGAGGAGATGAATGTCACCGGCGTGTGCCGCAGCTGCGGCCAACGCTTCCTTTGCGTCGGCGGCCGCGATGACGTGATAGCCGTGTGCTTCGAGCACCCGCACGACGAGCGTTCGCACAGCGGGATCGTCCTCGACGAACAGGATCGTCTCGTGTCCGCTGGACGGAACGACCGGCGTGGAAGACGTCTCCGGCTCGTTCTCACGCTCCTTGACGCGCGGCAGGTAGACCGTGAAGGTGCTCCCGCCGCCTTCCGTGCTCGTGACCACGATATGTCCGGCGCTCTGCGACACGATGCCGTACACGGTCGAGAGCCCGAGGCCCGTGCCGCGACCCTTTTCCTTGGTGGTAAAGAACGGCTCGTACAAGTGTGCGAGCACGGCGTCGGACATGCCGTGGCCGCTATCGGTGACGCGCAGGGTGGCATAGTCGCCGGGCGGGACGACGCCGTGCGCATGGGCCAGCGGCGTCTCGAGCGTCGCGCCGCCCGTGGCCAGCGTGAGCTCGCCGCCGGATGGCATGGCGTCGCGTGCGTTGACGGCGAGGTTCATCACCACCTGGCCTAACTGCCCGGGGTCGGCGCGGACGGTTTGCGGTTCGGCGTCGTGTTTGATCGTCAGCTGAATGTCCTCGCCGATCATGCGCGCGAGCAGGCGCTGCATGTCGTCGACCACGAAGTTGAGATCGAGAATGCGCGGTTGCAGCACCTGGCGCCGGCTGAAGGCGAGGAGCTGGCCGGTGAGCGCCGCGGCGCGGCGCGCGGCTTTCTTGATCTCGAGCACATCGGTGCGGCGGTCATCGGCTTCCTCGAAGGCGCCGAGGAGGATCTCGCTGTAGCAGGTGATGGCGGTGAGCACGTTGTTGAAGTCGTGCGCGACGCCGCCGGCGAGCCGGCCGATGGCATCCATCTTCCGCGACTGATGCAGCTCCTCCTCGAGGCGCCGTTGGGCGGTGAGATCGCGCACGCAGTACGCCACCATGCCCGGCACGAAGGCGGCCGACCGGAGGTCGAGCACCTGGGTCGCGCTCTGCTGTTTGACGCGGTACTCCCCGTTAGGCAGCGTCCGGCGCGCGCGGCCGCGGCTCGATCCCGCGTCGACATCGGGAAGGCCGAGCGCTTCCTGCACGGTGAGCCCCCGCATTTCGTCTGCCGAACGTCCGGCGAGCCGGCAGGCGGCGGGATTGGCGTCGACGATCGCGCCGTCCTCCGAGGCGATGAGCAGCGCGTCGCCGACGTGCTCGAAGATCCGGCGCAGCCGCTCCTGACTCTCGTGCATGGCCGCCTCGGCGCTCTTGCGGCGCCAGCGCTCGGCGGCGCGATCGACGCTCTGCAGCAGAAACTCCGGCTGCACCGGCTTCACCAGATAGTCGTAGCTCTGTTCGCGCAGCGCACGCACGGCGCTGTCGAGCGACGCGTTGCCGGTGAGGATCACGACCTCGGTGAGCTGCGACACCAGCCGCAGATGCCCAACGAGCTCGAAGCCATCCATGTCGGGAAGCCGGAGATCGACTAACGCAACGGCCGGCGGCAGGTCCATGTGCGACGCGACTTCCAGGCCCTTGAGCGCCGTGGCCGCGCCGAAGGAACGATATCCGCGGAGCGTCAGCAGGTCGCCGATGGTCCGCAGCATCGCGTCGTCGTCGTCGACGACGAGGACGGCAAGCGAGTCAGCCAGCGAAGATCTCATCGAGCAGCTCAAACACCCGATCGGGAGGGAAGGGCTTCTGAAGAATGGCGCGAATGAACTTAGGCGGCAGACTACCGGTGGTTTGCTCGAGCGCGGCTGGATGTCCGCTGTACAAAATGAGTGCGACTGCCGGACTCACGCTCTTGATAGCCAATACGTTCTCGCGCGGCTCGAGGCCGTCCAGTCGAAGGTCCAGCATCACCGCGCCGGGCAGCTGCGCCTGGAGCAGCGCGAGCGCCTCGTCCAATGTGCCCGCCTGCAGCGTTCCGTAGCCGCGCGCAGCGACCAGATCGGCGAGCGTCCGCAGAAAGTCCGCATCATCATCGACGATGAGCACCGAGCGGGCATCGGTGATCACGGCCTCCAGCATCTCCATCAAACGTTCGAGCGCGACGGGTTTCGGAAAGACGTGCAGCGCTCCGTCGCGTTCGGCCTGGGCGAGGAGCTCGTTGGCCGCGTACGCGGTCATGAGGATGACGCGGAGATCGGGCCGCAAGGCACGCATTTCATGGAGCGCCTCGACGCCGGTCATGCCGGACATACGCACGTCCATCAAGACGACCGCGTATTCGTTGACGCGCACCGCGGCCACGGCTTCTTCGCCGCTGTGCACGCCGTCCGTTTCCCAACCTCGCAGGCCGAGGATGTCACGCAGGGTGCGCACCATCAGGCGGTCGTCGTCCACGATGAGGATGCGGCGCTTGGTCATGGGTGCGCTCCGACGATCGGCACGCGCACGGTGAACGTGCTGCCGCGGCCCTTCTCGCTTTCTACGGCCAGCTCACCGCCGTTGACGACGACCAGCGACCGCGCGACCGACAGGCCTAACCCGAGGCCGCGCGCCTTGGTCGTGAACAACGGCTCGAAAATGTGCGGCAGGTTCTCGGGCCCGATGCCGCTGCCGGTATCCTGCACCTCGAGCGTCGCCATGCGATCGCCGTTGGCCCGCGCGCGCAGCGTGAGCGTGCCCTTGCTCTCGCCGATGGCCTGCGTGCCGTTGCTGATCAGGTTGAGCAGCACCTGGCCTAACTGAATGCGGTCGACGTAGAGCGGCGGGACGTCGGCGGGCACGTCCACGTCCACGGTAATGCCCGGATGAATCGCGATGCGCTTGAGCTGGTCGCTGAACAGGTCGCGCGCGGCCACCGCCTCGCGCTGCGGCGCTTTCACGCGCGCCGAGTCCAGCAGGTCGCCCACGATGCGCTCGGCGAGGCCGATCTGCGTGCGCAGGATGCCGAGATACTCGACGACGGTTGCCGGCGCATTCTCTAGCACCAGACCAAGATAGTGTACCGCGTTGGTCATCACGCCGAGCGGGTTGCGCAGCTCGTGGCCCACGCCGCCGGCCAACTGGCCGAGGAACGCCAGCTTTTCGCTCCGCACGACCTCCTGTTGGGCAAGGTTGAGCCGCTCCAATGCGCCGCGCAGCTCGGTGGTGCGCTCGGCGACGCGCTGCTCGAGATCGCGCCGCCCATCGTCGATCTGTGCCGCCATCGAATTGAACGACGCGGCGAGTCTGCCCAACTCGTTGTCGTGCAGCACGGGAACGCGCCGCGAATAATCCCCGGCCGCGATGCCCTCCGATGCCTGGGTCAGCTCGCCCAACGGCTTGGTGACGCGGCGACTCGCCAACCAGGCAACGCCGGCGCCGATCAGGAGTATGATCGCGGCCGTCACGACGAGCTTCCCCAACAGGATGTGCACGGGCGCGAGCACCGACGCCATCGGCAACCCCACCCACACGACCCATGGCGCCGCGCGCATGCGCATGATCGCGCCGATCCTGCCGCCGCCTACGGTGTCGCGGATCAACGCTGTTCTGCCGCGCGGGTCGAAGTGCGGGCCGGCCACCGGCCGCTCGATGTTCGTCCACATCGAGTTGTCCTGGTTGCCGAGCAGAAACACGGCCGTCGGGCCGATCAGGTCTTCGAGCGCCTTCTGCGACTGCGCGGTGCCGAGGCTGGAGTACTGCACGAGCGTGCCCAACGTGTCCGTTGGGCCGGCATGCACCCGGGCGGCGACGTCGATCCAGACCGACGTGCCGGTCCAACGCAGCGCGCTGATCTCGGCCTCGCGGCCGGCCGATGGCACGAGCAGGGCACCGTTGGGCGAAAACCCGGTCGTGCCCAGGACGCGGCGGCCGGCCGCGTCGCGCAGCTCGGCACCCAGCGATTGCGGCGAGCGCGCGGACAACCGCGTGAGCTCGGCCAACGCGGCTGCCTTGTTGGCGTCGTTGGGCGAGCGGAGAAATGCGACCAACGAAGGCGCCGTCGCCTGTTGGCGCGCATCGGCGAGCGTGCGCTGCATCGACGCGTCCAGGAGCGACGCCAATTGTTGGGCGACCGCTTCGGTGCGCGATTCGGCGGCCCGGAGGCTTGCCATGCGCACCGCCTCGTACGTGATCGTCGCGAACACCGCCATGACGAGGAGCAGCAGCGCGCAGATCAGGAGCGGCAACGTCCACTCGATCGAGCGCCACCGCGCATGCGCGGCCGTCTGCGTCGTCGCGAGCGCGCCGGTTGTCGGTTGGGACATGGTCCCCAGTGTGGCGGGTGGTAGGGCATCGGCGACCGGGCTGGGCCCCCGGCCGCCATGAGAGTTTTCCAATGATCCGGCGGTCAGCGCGGGCGCGCCCAGTGTGGTCACGCCGTTAGTCCCGCCAATTCGCGAACGCGCCGTACGCCGCGGCGCGCAGGGTTCGATGCACGCTGCCCAACGGAAGGCCGTGCGCGAGCGTGCTACACTGCGATGACGACTATCGACTCGTCAAGTGGCGGTCGCGTAAATCCCGGGCGCGCGTTCGGTCACGCTGCGGCGCGCGCGCATCCAGATCACGCCGGCTATTACGGCCGCGAGCGCGATCAGTTGGGCCATCGTCAGGGTCCCGAAGAATCGATCGTCCTTCGCGCGCAAGAACTCGATGAGGAAGCGCTCGATGCCCGCGAGCACCATGTACACACCGAACAACCACCCCTCAGCGTGCTTGTGGTCGCGCAGCCGCCAGAGGATGAGGAACATGATGAAGCCGAGCGTGATCTCGAACAGCTGGGTGGGATACACGGAGAGCACGGTGGACGGCGTCACCCCGGGCGGGATGGCCAGATGAAATTGGGCGGCCATGTCGCCGGCGGTGGACGGCGGCGCCCCTTGTGGAAAGGCGACGGCGAACCGCGAGTGCCATGGGCGACCGTAGTCATCTCCCACTGCCCAACAGCCAGTTCGGCCCATCGCATACGCGGCGGCGATCGCGATGCCCGCGACGTCGGCGATCCGTTGGACGCGCAGATGTTTCAGCTTGATCACGAGCAGCACAGCCAGGATGCCGCCAGCCAAACCGCCCCAAAAGACGAACCCGCCGCGGCTGATCAGATCGCGCGGGTCGCCGGTGAGAAAGAAATAGTAGATCTTGGCGCCGGCGAGCCCGCCGAACACGGCGGCGAAGATCAGATCGGCGATCGGTTCGGGATTGTGTCCGCGACGCGCGAGCTCCCGTTGCGAGATGATCTGCGCGATCACGAATGCGAGGAGGACGGCGATGCCGAATCCCGTGAACGAGAACCAGCCGATGGAGTAGGCGAACGGGTGATGAACGATCATGTCTCGATCAATCCAGGTAGAGGCGCGGACGCGGCTGCATCGAGGTCGAGGGGTGACCAGTCGCCGCGTTCGGCGTGGAACAGGCCGGCGCGCGCGATCATGGCCGCGTTGTCGGTGGCGAGTCGCGGGCTAGGAGCATAGATGGCGGCGCCGCGCGGCGCCAGCCGGTCGCGCATCGCCGCCACGAGCGTTCTGTTGCACGCGACACCGCCGCCCAACACGACGCGGGTCCGTTCAAAGGCGGCGACCGCGCGTGAAGCCTTCTCGACAAGCGTATCGATGAGCGCGTCCTGGAATCCGCGAGCGATGTCGGCGCGATCGCGTTCGAGATCGTCGCTCGCGCGCACGGTGGTGAGCACTGCGGTCTTGAGGCCGCTGAACGAGACGTCGTAGTAGTCGGGGTCGCCGGGGCGCTGGTTGGATCGCAGCATGGGCCGTGTGAATCGAAAGCGGTTGGGGACGGTGTCCTGCCCCATTGCGAGTCGTTCGATGTGCGGGCCGCCTGGATACGGAAGGCCGAGGAGTTTGGCCACTTTGTCGAACGCCTCGCCGGCGGCGTCGTCTCGCGTGGCGCCCAGCAGGCGGTAGCGGCCCCAGTCCTCCACATCGAGCAGCATCGTGTGGCCGCCCGAGACGAGCAGCGCCGTGAACGGCGGACGTGCGTCCGGATGCTCGAGCGCGGCGGCGAACAGGTGCCCTTCCATGTGGTGTACCCCGACGGCGCCGATGCGGTTCGCCCAGGCGAGCGCCTTACCGAAGCCGAGGCCGACGAGGAGGGCGCCGACGAGTCCCGGCGCATAGGTGACGGCCACGGCATCGAGGGCGCCGGGCGAGGTGCCTGCGTCCGCCAGGGCGTGCTCGACCACGGGGACGAGCGCGGTGAGGTGCGCGCGCGACGCGATCTCGGGCACGACGCCGCCGAACACCCGGTGCGCGTCCTGCGACAGGATGACTAACGAGCGCAGCGAGACGTCGGATCCGCCACCTTCGACCACGGCCGCGGACGTCTCGTCGCACGACGTCTCGATGCCGAGGACGCGCATCAGTGCGCGCCCGTATGCGCCGCGACGACGTGGATCCGAACCTGCGGCGGCGACACGCGCATGCGTAGTCCGGCGGTGTCCACCGGGACCAGCACGTCGGTGATGGTGTCGTGCACTTCGATCTGGCGCCGTTCGGTGTACACCGCGCCGAGCTTGCGCACGGCTTCGCGCGGGCCGCGCACCTCCACGCTGTCGGGCTCGACGTTAGGCGGGCCGACGACGCGCAGGCCGCTGTCGGGCGCGAGCTCGATCGCCGACCGGATCGGAACGCGCCGCGATTCGGTGATGCGCACCCGCAGGCTCATCGCCGACGGCCGCACGTCGCGCACCCGCGCATCGACGTTGCTCGGCAGGTCGACATCGCCGGGGCGAAGCGACAGCGTAATGCGCGTGGAAGTATCGGCGTCGATGACGCGGCGCAAGACGGGCAGCGTGGTGTACAGCTTGAGCAGATCGCGGCCGCGCCCAACGACGAGCGCCTGCACCGGCGGCAGGCTGTCGACCAGGCTCACGCTCGAGTCGTGCACCAGGGCCACGCGCACGTCGACCCATTCTTCAGTCGGTTCTTCCGCGCTCACCGCCAGCCACAGGACGAGCGCGAAGAACACGGCCGCGACCTTGAGCGGCAAGCGCGCCGTGGCCATGGACGCGAGGCGCTGTTCGATGGACCGCGCGCGTGCGCCTAACTGCGTCCGCTCCGGCGACGGGACGGGCGCCGGCGGCGTGGACGACGGCGGCAAGGGCGTCATTCGGCGTGCGCCGGCTCGTCGAGCAAGGCGGACACCAGCGCGCGATTGGCGGCAGTGTTCCAGAGCGTGGCGCCGATGATCTTCTTGCGGATCACACCATCGCGTCCGATGACGAACGTCTCGGGCACGCCGGTCGTCTGGTACGTCTCGGCGATGGTGCCCTTGGGATCGTGCAACACCTGGAAGGTCAGGCCGTAATGATGCACGAAATCGCGGATCGCCTGCGTCTTGGTCGGGTCATCGATGCTCACCGCCACGATGTGCAGCCCGCGCGAGGCCATCGTCTGCTGCAGATCCTCGATGCTCGGCATCTCGACGCGGCACGGCACGCAGTACGTCGCCCAGATGTTGAGCAGCACCACCTGTCCGCGGTACTGGTCTAACGACACCGTCTTCGGTGTGGGGTCGAGCGTCACAGCGTGGAAATCCGGAGCGCGCGAGCCCGCCACGACGGCCCCTTCGCCGAACAGATGCGTGGCGCCGAAGAGCGCGGCCGCGATCACGACGAGAACCCCGCCGACCAGACTCCATTGTTGACGTACGGTCATACATGCTCCCGGCAGCGCTCTCTCAGCGCCGCGATTTCAGCTGCCGGATCCGCCGCGGCGAACACGGCGTGCCCGGCAACGAACGTATCTGCTCCGGCGCGCCACACCTCGCGCACGGTGTCGCGGCTGATCCCGCCATCCACTTCCAGCACGGCGCCGCTCCTCGAATCATCCAGCATCAATCGCGCTCGCCGCACCTTGTCCACCATGGAGGCAATGAACGACTGTCCGCCGAATCCTGGATTTACCGTCATGACGAGCAGGAGATCCAGGTCGGCCGCCGATTCCCGCACCATCTCGAGCGTTGTGGACGGATTGACGGCGACGCCCGCCAGACAGCCGAGCTCTTTGATTCGGTTGATCTGTCTATTGAGGTGCGGGGCGACCTCGGCGTGGAGCGTGAGGGAGCTGGCGCCGGCGGCGGCGAAATCGTCGAAGTAGCGCTCGGGCTCGACGACCATCAGGTGGACGTCGAGCGGGAGGTCGGTGATCCGGCGAACCGTTTCGATGACTTTGGCGCCGTACGTCAGGTTGGGCACGAAGCGGCCGTCCATGACATCGATGTGGATCCAGTCGGCGCCGCCCTGGGCGACGCGCTCGATCTCGTCGGCCAGGTGCGCGAAGTCGGCTGACAGAATGGACGGCGCGATGCGGACGCTCATGGGCGGCCGGCGAGCGTGATGTCGATGCGGGCGCCGGCGTGCGCGGGTGACCCCGCGGCCGGCGTCTGCGAGATGACCGCGTTAGGCGGCAGGTTGCTCGTGCTGTCGTACGACACGGTGCCGACGACGAAGCCGAGCTGCGTGAGCAGCGCCCGCGCGGCATTGGCGTCCTGCCCCGTGATGTCGGGGATGCTCACGGCCGCCGGTCCCGCGCTCACCGTGAAGCTCACGGGCGACGGCACCGGCACGCGCGCGCCGGCCGCCGGCGAGGTGGAGAGCACCTGGCCCAACGGAGCATCGTTGTCCGCCTTGGAGACGTCGCCCACCTCGAGGCCCGCGTTCTCGAGCGTCTGTTGGGCCTGTTGGCGCGTGAGCCCGACGAGGCGCGGCACCTCGATGAGGCGCTGGCCGCGACTCACGTCGAGCACGACCGTGAAGCCGGCGGGCTGCTTGCCCCCCGGCGGCGGATTCTGCGCGAGCACCGAACCCGACGGCGCCGTGTTGTCGTAGCGCTGCTCGCCGCGCGCTGCCTTGAGCCCGCCCTTGGCGAGCATCGCGACGGCATCGGTGTAGGGAATGCCGGTCACGTTAGGCACCGGCACATCGGTGGCGGTGAGCGTGGACGGGAACACGAACAACGCCACGATCACGTACGCGAGCAGGAATCCGGTCGTGCCGACGACGAGAAACGGGAGCGGGCGCCGCGCCGTACCCCGCCAGGTCATCCGACCCGCCGCAACCGCGCCGCGAACGCGCCGTCGACGCCGTGCTCGTGCGGGAGCACGCGCAGACGTCCGGCGTCCAGCACCGACGGCGGCACCACGCCCTCGCCCGGCGGCTCCAGACGCCACTCCGGATTCTCGCCCAGGAAGCGCTCGATCTGCGCGTCGTTCTCTTCCGGTTCAAGCGAGCACGTGCTGTAGATGAGCAGTCCGCCGGCGCGGACCACGCTCGCGGCGGCCACGAGCAGGCTGCGCTGCGTGGCTGCCATCACGGCGAGGTCGGACACCTTGAGACGCCACCGCGCATCGGGATGCCGGCGGAAGGTGCCCGTGCCGGTGCAGGGTGCGTCGATGAGCACGGCGTCGACGGGACCGATGGCGGGATGCCGGGCGTCGCCGACGAGGGGAATCACCGATCTCGCCTCGAGCCGCTGCAGATTCGTGACGAGACGTTGGACGCGGGCCTCGGATCGATCGACCGCGAGCACCTGCCGCGCGCTGCGCGCCAACTCGAGCGCCTTGCCGCCGGGGGACGCGCAAAGATCCGCCACCAGGCTTCCGGACGGCACGTCGGCGTAGCGCACCACCAGCGTCGACGCCGGATCCTGAACGAAGAACAGTCCCTTGCGGAACGCGCCTAACTCGATCAGCGACACGTTGCTCGCCAGCTGGATGCTGTCGGACACGAGCGGTGCGTCTTCGACGCGCACGCCGGCCGACTCGAGCGTGGCTTCGAGCTGCTCGTGCACGATGTTGAACGGACGGAGCACGGTCGCCGGTTCGCTGTTGTTGCACTCGAGCAGGCGCTCGGTGTCGCGCGCGCCCCAGCGTGCTACCCAGCGTGCGACGAGCCAGCGGGGATGCGAGTGTCTGAGCGCGAGCGCGTCGATGGGGTCGAGCACGTGCGGCAGCGCCAGCGAGTCGCGCTCGCGCTCGAGCCGGCGCAGCACGGCGTTCGCCAGTTTGCTGGCGCCCAGTCCGTGGCGCTGCTTGGCGAGCTCGACGGTTTGGGCAATGGCGGCGTAGGCCGGCACGCTGCCCATGTACAGCAGCTGGTCGACGCCTAACCGGAGCAAGTCGATGAGATCCGGGTCGAGCCGGGCCAGTCCGCCGCGCACGCGCGCGTCGAGGTGCGCATCGATGATCGAGCGGCGCCGGAGCATTCCGTACACGAGCTCTTGCGTCCATCGACGGTCGCGTGCGTCGAGTCGCGGCGCCCGGCGCTCGAACGCCGGATCGAGAAGCTCGCCCTGCCGCAAGTCCGCACACAGCTCCGCCGCGACACGCCGCGATTCCGTCACCGCGCCGCCTCCCACTTCGTGCAACACGTGCGTGCCCTGCGCGCGCGACTCGCTCACTCGATGAGCCCCTCCGTGGGAGACGACGGTACCGCCACTTCTCGACGCGGCATACGCCCCGCGAGATACGCGAGGCGTCCAGCGTCCACCGCACTCCGCATGGCGGCCGCCATCCGCACCGGATCCGAGGCCGACGCCAGCGCGGTGTTCATGAGAATGCCATCGACGCCTTGCTCCATCGTAAGGCAGGCGTCGGACGCCGTGCCTACGCCGGCGTCGACGACCACCGGCACGGACAACCGATGTTTGATCGTGCGGATGGAAAACTCATTGAGCAACCCCAGTCCCGATCCGATGGGCGACGCGAGCGGCATCACCGCAACGGCCCCGGCATCCTGGAGGCGCAGCGCCGTGACGAGGTCATCGTTCGAGTACGCCATGACCTTGAAACCTTCGGCCGCCAGGATGCGGGTGGCCTCGAGCAGTCCCACCGTGTCGGGGAGCAGCGTTTCCTTGTCGCCGATCACTTCGAGCTTCACCCATTCGTTGAAACCCGCGGCGCGCGCGAGCCGGGCGTATCGGACGGCATCGTCGGCGTTGTAGCAGCCGGCCGTGTTCGCCAGCAAAAAGAATTGTGACGGGTCGAGATGGTGGAGGATGCCCTCTTCCTGCCTGCGATCGAGATTCACGCGGCGGACGGCTACCGTCACTATTTCGGCGCCGCTGGCTTCGATCGCGCGGACCATGATGTCATTCGACGCGTACTTCCCGGTACCCACCATGAGTCGGGACCGGAAATCGCGTCCCGCGATGGTGAACGACGTGTCGAGCGATCCGACCGCAGATCGCCTGGGCTCGAGCAGTGTGGTCACGTCACCCTCCTCCAACAAAATGCACGATTTCGATCGTGTCGCCGGTGGCGAGGCGGAGGGCATCGTACTGCGCGCGATCCCTGAGGATCGTGCGGTTGTGCTCAACGACGACAAGCTGCGGATCGAGCGCGAGCGTACGCAGGAGGTCGCCCATCGTGGAGCCGGCGCGGATGGAGCGCGCCTCGCCATTCACCACGGGTGTGATCGTCGTGCTATCGACCGTGATGTCGCTCATAGCGGGAAAGATAGTCGGCGGCAGCGCGTTCGGCATCGGTTGCGCCCCAGATGCCGGAGATCGCCGCGACGCCATGGGCGCCGGCATCGAGCAGCGCATCGAGATGTTGCGGTTTGATGCCGCCGATGGCGATGACCGGTACCGTGAGCGCGGCCGCGGTTTGCCGCACGAGATCGAGTCCGCGCGCGGGTGCGTCCGGATGCGACGGGGTCTCGTACACGTGTCCGACGACCACCCAGTCGGCGCCATCGGCCGCCGCGCTGGTTGCTTCATCGACGGCGTGCGCGCTGGCGCCCACGGGCATGTCGCCGGCCATGCGGCGCGCGTCGGCGATGGTGAGCGATCGCGTGGTGAGTTGGACGGCTGACGCGCGCGCGGCCACCGCGGCATCGACGCGGTCGTTGATCACGACCCAGGCTCCGGTCCGCTCGCGCGCGCCGCCTAACGCAAGGGCGATCTCGTACAGGCGGGCGGCCGGCACGACGCGCGACCGCAAGTGCACCGCGCCGCGCGGCCCCAGCGCTTCCATCACCCGCCGCGCGCGGGCGACGAAGTCGGCGCGGGCCAGTACGCCGTCGCCGGTCACCGCGTGGACGCGCGGGATCACGTGCCCTGCGTTAGTCGAGCCGATCGCCCGGCGCCACGCCGCGTCCCGCGGCCCATTGGGCGCTCGTCATGCGCCGGCGGCCTGCCGGCTGTACGAAGGGGATGGACACCGCGCCTTCGCCGCACGCCACGAGCAGACCGTCATCGGTCACGGCCAGCACGTCGCCGGGACGGCGCGGTTCCGGATCGCCCTCGCATTCCCTCGCGCCGAACAGCTTCACCTCCGCGCCGCGGAGCGTCGTGTAGGCGCCGGGCTTGGGGTCGTACGCGCGGATGAGGCGCGCGATCGAGCCGCAATCGCGCTGCCATGGGACGCGCGCCATGGCGCGATCGATCTTCGCGGCGTACGTCGCCGCGCCGTGGTCCTGCGGCCGCTCGCTCGTTTGCCCAACGGCGAGCAACGTGAGCGCTTCGACTAACGCAAGCGCGCCGAGCTCGGACAGCCGGAGCTCCAGCTCGCCGAAGGTCTCGTCGGGGGCGATCGGCGTGCGCGCCTGGAGCAGGATCGGACCGGCGTCCAACTCGGGCACCATCCGCATGATCGTGATGCCGGTTTCGAGAAAGCCGTCGCGGATGGCCGCTTGAATGGGCGCCGCGCCGCGCAGCTTGGGCAAGAGCGACGCGTGCACGTTCACGGTGCCTAACTGAGGCAGCTCGATGATCCGCTGCGGCAGGATGTGGCCGTACGAGACCACCACCGACACGTCCGGCTCGAGCGCACCCAGCTCGGCCAGAAACAGGTCGCCGCGCGGCTTGTCCGGCTGCAGCAGCGGCAGGCCTTCGCCGACGGCGACTTCCTTGATCGGCGACGGAACGAGCGAGGACCGCGAACGTCCCTGCGCACGATCCGGCTGCGTCACGACACCGACCACCTCGAATCCTTCGCCCACGAGCGCGTTGAGCGATGGCACCGCGAACGTGGACGTCCCCCAGAAGAGGACGCGCACGTCAAAGCTCCTCGTCCCGCCGATGACTGCCCGCGGCTTCCTCCGGCGTCAGCTTGCGGACGTGCGAGCGGTCGCCGTCCTTCTGCCTCGCCTTCTCCCACTTCGCGAGCGCGGCGCGGCGCTTCACGAGACTCAGGTAATCGATGAACAACCGGCCGTGCAGATGGTCGATCTCGTGCTGCAGACACCGCGCGAGCAAGTCGTTGGCGTCCACCTCGAACGGTTCCCCGTTGCGATCCTGCGCCCGGACGATCACGCGCATCGCGCGCTCGACGTCTCCGTAAATGTCGGGAATCGACAAGCAGCCTTCTTCGCCTTTCTGCTTGCCTTCGGCGTGGATGATCTCGGGATTGATCACGACGAACGGATTCTCGTCGACGTCGATCACGGACAAGCGTTCGGTGCGTCCCACCTGCGGCGCCGCGAGACCAATGCCCTTGGCGGCGTACATCGTCTCGAACATGTCGTCGATCAAACGCTCGAGCTCCGGTGTGATCTCCTTCACCGGCACCGTCTCCTGTCGCAGGATCGGCGCTCCCAAGACGTAAATGTCCAGCAAGCTCACGACGCGCTGCTCCCGCTGTCGGCTGCCTTGCTCGAGACGCGCGCGATGCGCCCGCGTTCCACGATGATGCGCGATTCGGCCGACTTGATGGTGATCCGGTCGTCCATCGAGGGCGCGGCTGCGCCGTCCTTCGTGGTCACCTTCATGAAGATCACTTCGCCGACGATTCCGCCCGCAGTCACGACTTCATCTCCTTTCCTGAGAGCGCGCAGCGCTTCTTCGTGTTGCTTGCGCTGCTTCTGTTGCGGTCTCATGAAAAAGAAGTAGCCCAACACAACGAACAGCGCGAGCTCGAAGAGCAGGATCGAGCCGCCGCTGGACCGCGATGGTGCGGCCGACTGCGCGATGGCTGCGGGAACGAGCCAGAGATGTGCGATCATGGTGCCGTGGCGGATCCGGAGTGATATCGGCCGAGCCAGTCGTGACTCCAGCCGTCGAAATAACCCCCGGCGATGGCGTCCTGCGCCGCACGCATGAGGGAGACGAGGAAATGTACATTATGCAGCGAGAGAAGGCGGAGGCCGAGTACCTCGTCGGCCGCGAACAGGTGGCGGATGTATCCGCGGCTGAATCGCCGGCAGGTGGAACAGGTACAGTCCGGATCGAGCGGCCGCGGATCGATGCGCCAGCGCGCGTTGCGCACGTTCACGCGTCCCTCGTTGGTGAACGCCGTGCCGGTGCGCCCCATGCGGGTGGGCGCCACGCAGTCGAACAGGTCGACGCCGCGCCGCACGCCCTCGACCAGATCGTCGGGGAATCCGACACCCATGAGATACCGCGGACGGTCGCGCGGCAGCGCATCGTTGGCGATGTCGAGGATGGCGTGCATGTCGTCCTTGCTCTCTCCGACCGACAACCCACCGATGGCGTAGCCGGGCCAGTTGGCCATGTCGCGAATCGCACTTGCGGCCTCGCGTCGCAGCGACGGGTGAATCCCGCCCTGCACGATGGGGAACAGCGCCTGCGCGCTCGCGCCGTTCTGAGCCGCGCGCTGCGCCTCCCATGTTGCTTTGCACCGCGCGAGCCAGCGCACGCTGCGCTCACTTGCGTCGCGTGCGTCCGCGAGCTCCGCTTGGCCGGGGATGACGTGATCGAGCTGCATCACGATATCCGCGTCCAGGTCTCGCTGGATGTCCATGACGCGCTCGGGCGTGAAGAACCGGCGCGAGCCGTCCACGTGGCTGCGGAATTCGACGCCCTCTTCGCTGACGCGCCGCATCGTCTCGAGGGAGAACACCTGGAAGCCGCCCGAGTCGGTGAGGATCGGCCCGTCCCACTGCATGAACCGGTGCAGCCCGCCTAACGAACGGACCACGTCTTCGCCCGGGCGCAAGTGCAGGTGGTACGTGTTGGCGAGGATCATCGAGGCGCCCGCGGTGCGGAGCTCGGCCGGATCGAGCGTCTTGACGGTGGCCAGCGTTCCGACGGCCATGAACGCCGGTGTCGGCACCGCGCCGTGCGGCGTCGTGAAAACGCCGCTGCGCGCGGCGCCGGCAGCGGCGTGGACCGAGAACGCGAAATCGGGCGCGTCGGGCGGACCGGATGAAACCGGGGCGGGCGGCGCGGCAGCCATCTGCGTTAGACGGAGTCCGCCTCGAGGCGGATGTCCATCCCCTTCGTCGAGCACTCGTAGAGCACCGTTAGGCGTGTGGAGGGATCGTTCGCCAGCACGTGCGGCGGAGGCGGAAGCTTGAGTCGCGCCGCGAGGCCGCCGGCGAGATCGTCGAACCTGGCGTCGCCCGACCCTTTGCGGATCGACGCCTGCTCGACGCGGCCCGATGCATCCAGCGCGAGCCCAACGCTCACGCTGCCGTGACGGCGGTCGCGCGTGCCGATGATCCTCGGACACTCGACGACCATCAGTTCCATGAGGCGATCGTGCATTTCGGGCAGCGAGATGCGCGCGGCGGTCTGCGGCGGCTCGTAGACGCGGACGGTGCCCGAGGCGCAGGCGGCCACGACTCCGGCGAGCGCGATGCAGCTATACGATCGCCATCGCGTCGCCGTACGAATAAAACCGGTAGTCCGCATCTATTGCCTCACGGTACGCCCGCATGGTGAGATCGTAGCCGGCAAATGCAGCCACGAGCATCAGGAGCGTCGACCGGGGAAGATGAAAATTCGTGATGAGTTTGTCCACGCCATGAAAGATGTGCGGCGGATGGATGAAGATGCGTGTGTCGCCGTGCGCGGCGACGAACGCATCGCCCTGGCGCGGTAGGCTCTCGAGCGTGCGCGCGGCCGTGGTGCCCACGGCCCAGATCGCGCCGCCGCGTGCGCGCGTTTCCGTGAGCGCTCGTGCCGCCGCGTCCGTCACCGAGAACCATTCCTCGTGCATCACGTGCCGAGACGGCTCATCCACCTCGACCGGCTTGAACGTTCCGGCGCCCACGTGGAGAAGAATGTTCACGCGCTCGACGCCGCGCCGTGCGATGTCATCGAGCAGGCGCGGCGTGAAGTGCAGTCCCGCGGTGGGCGCGGCGACGGATCCGCGCTCGGCGGCATACACGGTTTGATAGCGGTCGGCATCGAGCGCGGTATCGGGCCGCGCAATGTATGGCGGCAAGGGCACGTGCCCGTGCCGCTCGATCGCAGATCCGACGTCTCCGTCGGCGGCGCGCAGCCGCACGATGCGCGTGCGCCGCTCGGTCTGCTCGAGGATGTCGATCTCGAAGCCGGGCGCGACGGTGAGCATCCGGCCCGGCCGCAGTTTGCCGCCCGGACTCACCATTGCTTCCCAACGGTCGGCATCGAGCTGGCGCAGCAGCAGCACTTCGCCCCGCGCACCCGAGGGCCGGGTGCCTAACAATCGGGCGCGGAACACGCGCGTCGTGTTGAGCACGAGTGCGTCGCCGGCACGCATCAGTGCAGGCAGGTCGTGAAAGATGCGGTGGGAAATGTCGCCGGTGGCTCGGTTCACCACCATCAGCTTGCAGGCGTCGCGCGGTTCGACGGGCTCCTGCGCGATGCGCGCCGGATTCAGCTCGAAGTCGTAGTCCGCGGTGCGTGCACCGTGTGTCACTCCGAGACCGTGATCGTGCTCCGGCGCGAGACACGGCGTCCGCTGTGGTCGTCGGACACGGTCACCTCGAGGTGATACAACCCGGCCGGCGCGTTGGCCATGTCGAGCGTCACGTAATCCACCGCCGCATTGGTCGCGGGAATCTGGCGCGGGAACGACAGTGCCACCGAGTCGGCACCGCTTCGCGACACGCCGATCGCGCTTGCCACGCCGCCCACGATGCGCGCCACGAACGCGCCGAACCCCGTGCCCTTGGCGCGCGACACCACGATCGACACGTTGTACGCATCCGACCCGCTGTCGGGAGCCAGTCCGTACGTCTCCCAGAGCAGCGAGAACGGTTTGCCGCGCTCGACGTGGTTGAAGTTAGGCGTAATGTCGAAGTCGCTCCACCGCTCGGGCGCGCCGCCGTTTCGCGGCGTCACCTTGGCCGCGACCAGCAGGTCGCTGAGACCGAAGCCCGACTCGTGTGGCAGCTCGAGACGGCTCGCGCCCCGCGCGCCGCGCATCGCGTCCGGCTGGAGCGCTTCCACGCGATAGAGAAACGTGCCCGGCGCGATGCGCTCGCGCCACGTGCGCACCTGATCCGAGTCGTCGCGCGCGAAGTTCACCACGTGCTGGTCCGAGCGACGGAACACCGAGTCGGCGCGCCACGTGAACCCCTCGAACACCACCTGCAGCATCCCGCGTACGAGGTCGATCCCGTCCAGCATCCGCCGCACGGGCACGTCGGCCGCCACGAACACGTCATCCGAATCGCCGGGCGCACGGAAGCGGACGGCATCGACGTTGATCGAGTCGACGAGATGCGTGTCGCCCGCGTTGCGCCACACGACCGGAATCGTGTCGCGCAGCCGCCTAACTTCGCCCTTGTCGAACGGCTCGAGCGTCACCACGCCGTAGGTGGGCAGCTGGTCGAACAGGAACGCTTCGTCCGCCGCATACCACCAGAGCACGCGGATGTCGTGCTGGTGTGTGTAGAACGGATCGGGAGGGATCGAGATCACCGCCGGCGGCGGCCCGTAGCGCACGTAGACCTCTCCCTCATCCGTGTCGGCGCCGTGGATGTCGAACTCTTCGATGCCGAAACAGAGCTCGGCGTACACCACGCGACTCAAGAACTCGAGGCGATGCGCGTTGTCCGCCTGCGACCAGAGCGGATCCGCCATCAGCCAGTACATGCGCTGCAGGTTGACCTGCTCGGCAGGCGACAGGTCGGCGGTCTCGACGGAATCTTTCGTGGTGAAGATGCGAGAGAGCCGATCGTAGCGTGCGCGTTCGTCTTGGGGCAGCAGCGCGAGTCCCCTGCGGAACGCCACCGACGATGCCTCGTCGTCGCTCAGCCGGTGCTCGGCGAGACCGGCGGCGAGCCACGCCCATGCATCCGATGAATCCTGATTAAGCCGCACGCGCGAGAGGTGTTCGAGCTCCACCCAGCGCTTTCGGTCCGCGAGCGCCATGTACGAATGGCGCAGCGCATTCTCGTTTGCCGGATTGAAGGCGAGCGCCTCGGAGAAGTCGTCCCAGGCCTTGAAGTACTCCACCTGTCCGGACCAGTCCTGGGACGCGGTGCGGATGGTCTGGTTGTCGATGAAGTAGCCGATGGTGCGCGGATCGCGCAGGACCGTGCGGTCCTTGATGTTCTTGAGGACCACGCTGTAGATGTGCCCGTTTTCTCGATCGAGATACTGGCGCCACACCGTCATGCCCACCTGATCGGCGGCGCGCGATGCGCCTAACGAATCGTGCGCCTTGCTCGCAATGGAGAGCGCCTTCTCGAACAGCGACGACGCGCGCGACCGCACGGACGCCGAATTCGACGTGAGATAGAACTTGCCGAGATCCACCAGATACTCGGGCGACGTGCTGTTGTACTTGGTGGCGAGGCGCAGTGACGAATCGGCGAGGTTGAGCAGGGAATCGTTCGCCACCCGCTTCATGTAGCCGGTGCGCTTCTCGGCGTTCGCCAAGCGCCAGGCGAGCACACCGCGTTCGTGCCAGGTGGCGCCGTCGGTGTGGTTCGTCCGCAGGACCTCGTCCATGGCATGCAGCGCCGACAAAGAATCGGCGCGCGTCGGCATCGCTGAACGCGTGTGCGACGATGCGACTGCTTCCTGCGCGCTCGCTGAACGGGCGGAGGTGGACGCAGCGCCGACACAGAGGACGACGACGACGAGAATCCGGCGCATGCCCAAGCAATACGTACCGCAGCGCTCGACTGTCAAGCGTTCCGGGACGGGTCTGTTAGAAGAACGACGCCTGCGTTGGTCCGGGCTGGGGGACGGTGTAGCCGAGGTGCCGGTAGGCGTGCGGCGTGGCCACGCGGCCGCGCGCTGTCCGTTGAAGGAAACCGTTCTGCACCAGAAACGGCTCATACACTTCCTCGATCGTCACTTCGTCTTCGCCGATCGCAGCGGCAATCGCGCCCAATCCAGCCGGACCACCGTTCCACTTCTCGATGATCGTCTTGAGGATCCGGCTGTCCATGTCGTCCAGACCGAACGCGTCGACCTCGAGCATTTCGAGCGCCGCGGCGGCCACTGCGCTCGTGATCGTTCCGTCTGCTTTCACTTGCGCGTAGTCGCGGACGCGCCGGAGCAGCCGGTTGGCCACACGGGGTGTGCCGCGCGAGCGTCGTGCCAACTCCATCGCACCTGCACGGTCGATCGGAACTTTCATCACCGACGCCGAACGGATGACGATCTCTTCGAGATCTTCCACCGGATAAAAGTCCAGCCGCTCGGTTATACCAAAGCGCGCTCGCATTGGCGGCGTCAAGAGTCCGGCGCGAGTGGTGGCTCCGATGAGGGTGAACGGCTCGATCGGCATGGTGATCGTTTGCGCTTTCGGACCTTCGGACAGCCGGATGTCGATCCGGTAGTCCTCCATTGCCGGATAGAGGAACTCTTCGATCACGGCGCGCAGGCGGTGGATTTCGTCGATGAACAGGATGTCGCCCTGCCGCAGATTGGTGAGCGGTCCGACGAGATCGCCGGGTTTTTCGAGCGCTGGACCGGAGGTCGTGCGGATATTGACGCTCAATTCGCGGGCGACGAGCTCGGCGAGCGTGGTTTTGCCGAGTCCGGGTGGGCCGGAGAACAGGATGTGATCCAGCGTCTCGCGGCGGCCGAGTGCGGCGTCGATGGCGATGCGGAGGTTGTTTTTGGTTTTGTGCTGGCCGATGAACTCGGCGAGGCGCTGGGGGCGGAGCGACAACTCGACGGCCGATTCATCGGCGATGACTTCGGGCGTGGTGATTTCGGCGCGCGCCATGGCCGAAAGAGACTCAGGAGACGGCAGCGAGGGAAGGGGGTGAGCTTGCGGGGTGGGCGATCGGGCCGTAGGTTCGCTCCCATAGAAACTCTTTGGGGCGTGGCGTCGTCATGCAACTCGATCTCTTGCGCGGCACGTTGGACATGATGGTGTTACGGGCGCTCTGGTGGCATCCGATGCACGGGTATGACGTCGCGCGGTGGCTGGAGCGGGTGAGCGACGACGCGCTGCGTGTGGAGGAAGGCTCGCTCTATCCGGCGCTGCATCGGTTGGCGGCGCGGGGATGGGTGACGGGCCAGTGGGGCGTGTCGGAGAACAACCGGCAGGCCAAGTACTACACGATTACGCCGGCGGGCCGGCGGCAGCTGCGGCAGGAGACGGAGACCTGGGCCGCGTTCATCGCGGCGGTGGCGAAGGTCCTGGCGGCTCGCCCCGCCTAACGGAGAGACGGCAGGAGGCGCTCGATGTCCTGGATCCCGGATCGGTATCGCGAGCTGCGCGCGATGGTGGGGGGCGTGACGCCCGAGCGCGACGTGTCGGACGAGATGGCGCATCACGTGGCGATGCGGACGGCGGAGAACGTGGCGCGGGGGATGTCGCCGGAGGCGGCGCGGGCGGAGGCGCTGGCGCGGTTGGGCGACGCGGCCGCGTACGAGCGGGAAGCGGAAGCCATCGATGTGCTGGCGGCGCGCGGGCAGCGGCGCATCGAGATCCGCGATGCGTTAGGCCGAGAGGTGCGGCTGGCGGTGCGCGGGCTCCGGCGGGCGCCGGGTTTTTCGCTGGTGGTGCTGGCGACGCTGGCGCTGGGCATCGGCGCGGCGACGGCGATCTTCACGCTGCTGGACTCGGTGGTGCTCCGCCCGCTGCCCTATCCGAACGAGAACCGGCTCGTGTGGATCGAGAGCGACGTGTCGGGCGCGTCGCAGGGGCCGTGGGGCGTGTCCGAGGCAGGGTATTTCTACTACAAAGCCCACGGCCACACGCTCGACGCGTTAGGCGCATTGTTCTCGTCCGACGCCATCGTCATCACGCCCGATGGCGCTCGGGCGCTGCCGGCGATGTTCGCGACGGCCAGCGTGTTCGATGTGCTTGGCCTGCGCACGATCCTCGGCCGTCCGTTCCAGGCGTCCGATGACCGGCCGGGGGCGGGCACGGGCGTCGTGCTGAGCCACAAGTACTGGATGCGCGCCTTTCACGGCGATTCGACCGTCGTGGGGCGAAGCCTCCGCCTGAAGGATGGCCTGCGGACGGTCGTCGGTGTGTTAGGCCCGGGCGAGGAGCCGCCGATGCAATCGGTCGATCTCTGGCTCACGCTCAATCTGGATCCGGCCGATCCGCCGATCAACGATCACCACTACAGCGCCATCGGGCGCCTGGCGCCGGGCGTCGATGCCGCCGCCGCCCAACGGGAGTTGGCGGCGCTCACCGCTCGGTTCCCGGAAGACCTTCCCGCGGCGTACTCGGCCGCCTTCATGCGGGCGTATCACTTCACGCCCGGCGTGCTTTCACTCCGAAGCAGGGTGGTGGGCGACGCAGCGCGCGGCATCTGGATCGTGCTCGCCGCCGCGCTGCTCCTGTTGGTCATCGCGTGTGCGAACGTCGGCAACCTGTTTCTCGTGCGGCTGGAAGCGCGCCGCCGCGACGTGACGATTCGCGTCGCCATCGGCGCCGGCACGTCGCATCTGGCGTGGCACTATCTGACCGAGAGTCTGTTGCTGTGCCTTGCCGCCGGCGGCGCCGGATTGCTCTTCGCCGATGCCGCCATCCGCGCGCTGCTCGCGCTCGCGCCGTCCACGTTGCCGCGCCTAACGGAGGTGCATCTGGGCTGGCAGAGCGCGGCGTGCGCGTTGGCGCTCGCGGCAGCCGCCGGTCTGGTGTTCGGGTGCTTGCCGCTCGTCGGGCGGACGGTGGATGTGGACACGCTGCGCGATGGGTCGCGCGGCCTCACCGCGTCACCCGTCCGGCGCGTGGCGCGCGGCGCCCTGGTGGTCGTGCAGACGGCGCTCGCGCTCGTGCTCCTCGCGGCATCGGGTCTCATGGTGCGGAGCCTGCTCCATCTCCGGGATGTCAGTCCGGGGTTCGATCCGCACGGCGTGATCACGCTCAATGCCGCACCGTCCTCGGCGCACGGCGGGAGCTACGACCAGGCCGCGGCATTCTGGCATGCGGTCATCGAGCGGGTCCGCGCTCTCCCCGAGGTCCAATCGGCGGGCGCCATTTCATCGCTGCCCATTGGCGGAGGCGGCATCTGCGCCACGCTGTTCATCGAGGCGCATCCGCTCGCTCCGGGCGAAGATGCGCCTTGCATCGCGCGGCCGCTGGTGACGCCGGGGTACTTCGAGACGATGCGCATCCCGCTGCGCGGCCGCGCGCCCACGTGGGACGAGGTCCAAGGGCACGACGCCGGCGTCGTGGTGAGCGGCCCGCTGGCGACCCGGCGCTGGCCTAACGAAGAGGCGATCGGCCAGGGGCTTGGCGCGGGCAACCGCCCGCCGTTCTTTCACGTGGTGGGCATCGCCGGCCCGGTCCGCACCGAAGGGCTCGACCATCCGCCCACCGAAGTCGTGTACTATCCGATCGTCCCGATTCCGGGGACCGGGGTGTGGGGGGCGGGCGGGTCGTTCACGCTCGTCGCGCGCGCACGGACGGGAGATGCGGCGGCGCTCGTGCCGCAGATCCGTCGTGTGCTGCGCGATGTGGATCCGGAGGCGCCGGTGGCCGACGTGGAGACGATGGACGCGATCGTTGCCCACTCGATGGCGCGGACCACGTTCATGATGCTCTTGTTGGGCGTTGCTGCCGCGATGGCACTGGTGTTGAGCGTCGTCGGGATGTACGGCGTGGTGTCGTACCTGGTTGGCCAGCGTCGAGGCGAGATGGGCATTCGCGTGGCGCTCGGCGCGAGCGGCCGGCAGGTGACGCGGCTGGTCGTATGGGAATCGGCGCGCCTGGCGGCCGCGGGCGTCCTCATCGGTCTCGCCGGCGCGGTGGCGACCACGCACGTCATGCGCTCGCTGCTGTTCGACATCAGCCCGACGGACCCGGTTACGTTCGGCGCGGTGACGGCGGTGCTGCTGGCGATGGCGGTGGCCGCCGCCTGGCTGCCGGCGCGGCGCGCGTCGCGGGTCGATCCGGTGGAGGCGCTGCGCGCCGGCTGACGTTCCGTTAGACCCGCGCCGCCAGCTGCGCCAGCCGCTCGGCCACCGCCTCGAGCGTCGCGCGCTTCTTGCAGAACGCGAAGCGCACCACCGACCGGCCTAACGCCGGGTCGTGGTAGAAACTCGATCCCGGCACCGTGGCCACACCCACCTCGCGCGTCATCCACTTGGCGAACGCGTCATCGGGCTGGTCGGACAGCGACGAGAAATCGGCCAGCACGTAGTACGCGCCCTCGGGCGCCGTGTAGGTGAACCCCGCCTCGGTCAGCGCCGCGCACACGACGTCGCGCCGCTCGCGATAGTCGCGCGCGAGGTGATTGTAGTAGTCGGCGTCGAACGCCATGCCCACCGCCGCCGCGGCCTGCAGCGGCGCCGGCGCGCCCACCGTGAGAAAGTCGTGCACCTTGCGGATGGCGGTCGCCGCCGCCGCCGGCGCGATCGCGTAGCCTAACCGCCAGCCCGTGCAGCTGAACGTCTTCGACAATCCGGAGATGGTCACGGTGCGCTCGCGCATCCCCGGCCACGTCGCGAGCGCGTGGTGCGCGCCCGCGTAGCGGATGTGCTCGTAGATCTCGTCGGTGAACGCCCACGCATCGTGCTCCTGACACAACTCCGCGATCAGCGACAACTCGTCGCGCGACAGCACACGCCCCGACGGATTGTGCGGCGTGTTGACGATGATCGCCTTGGTGCGCGCGCTGAACGCGCGGCGCAGCCGATCGGGATCGAGCCTCCACTTCGGCGCCTCGAGCGGCACGAACACCGGCTTCGCGTCGGCCAGGATCGCATCCGGTCCGTAATTCTCGTAGAACGGCTCCAGCACGATCACTTCGTCGCCCGGATTGACTAACGCAAGAAACGTCGCCGCCATCGCCTCGGTGGCGCCGCACGTCACCGTGATCTCGCGGTCCGGATCGACCTCCAACCCATACCACCGCCGATACTTCTCCGCGATTGCGAGCCGCAGCGCCGGCGCCCCCCACGTGATGGCGTATTGATTGATGTCGCCCTGGATTGCCGCGCACGCCGCGTCCTTCATCGGCGCCGGCATCGGGAAATCGGGGAATCCCTGCGCGAGATTGATCGCGCCGTGCTGCTGCGCAATCCGCGTCATCTCGCGAATCACGGACTCCGTGAACGTCATGGCTCGTTGGGCGATCATGCGATCCCGAACTCCAGTGCGATGTATCCGCTCATCTTAGAGCGCGGCGGTCCGTCCTGCCAGCCCGCGGCGACTATGGGCTCCACAGCGGTACCCATCCCAGGTAGGCACGATTGCACTCACGCGGTGAGCATGGCGGCGCAGGTGCGCGTTCGGCCTCTGATACGCGTGTCCAGTGTCCGGATAACCGTTGCATCCAGTCCGGCATCCATTGCTGCGTCTGCCGCCGATTCGACTGCGGTCGGCATTTGAGCGACAACGTCGCGCACGATGTCGAGAACGTCTTTCGTGCCTAACCCAGACGCTTTTGCGAGAGTCTCCCAGCAGCGGCGATTAACGCGACGAACAAGATACTGGCTGCCAATACGCATGGCGAGTTTCACGTCGTGAAGTGCCCCGTCGTACGGTAAGAAGCTGAGGATGTCATAAAACGGAGCGAGCCGGAGCGCGCCGCCAGCTGCGTGCAGCAGAGCGTAGTTTTTGGCGTGTGCATCTGTTGCGGCGATGACCCAGTTCAAGGCGGTGGCGCGGAGGAAGCGCAGAATGTCGTCTTGCGGATTCGCCGAAGCGTCGCGCAAGAGCTGAATCACTCTGGCAATACCAGGTCCCCCCTCATTTTCATATTTCCGCGTTGGCATCACGCCGAGAGCCTGACAGACATCCTCTTGGTGAATGCGGGTGTACAACGGACCCCGTTTGGCGCGGTCGAATCGTTCGACGACGATTGCCGTCTCGTTGCCGAATTGAACTACGCGTGAAGAGACAGCGCCGATGCTCAGGAACCTTGCGACCGTGAGACAGAAGTGCTCGTTCTCTACAAAACCGTGGAACTCGCCGGTCGGTGGCTTGAGAATGCATGTACTCGGCGTTCGGCCACTCGGTCTGCCCCACCGTCCGCGTTCCTCGAGTAGCGCAAGTTTCGGCTGGGAACCGGCAAGGCTGAATTGCCCGCCCATGCGCGCGGACATGCCGGGTATTCCGGTTTGCCGAACGCTGCGGAGCTCAGCGGCGACCTCCTCTTCGCTGAGCCATTGTACGTGCTCGGCAGAACGGGTGGCAGTGAGGCGCTCGACATCGTCCGGACTCGCGAATTGGACTGCGCCGGCGCAGTCGGCACCCAGGCGCGAAAGCAGCCCAATCGGATTCCGCGGCGAGACACCGAACAGGCGGCCATAGTGGTCCAACGTTCGATCATTGTCGGGCAGGAGCCCCCACAGAAACGCGTTCGTCGGGTCATGGCTATGTTCTGCCGCGCTTAACGGGAGGGCGAGCGAGAGCGGGTACGCTCTCGCGTCTCCACGCCACGCGTCGTCATAGATGAAGCGCAGGCGCCCGTGTCCATCTCGCTCGATCGAGCCGACACGCGCTCCGTCGAGTAAGGCGATGAGCACTCGATCCCGCTTCATCTTTGAGTCCGACGGCGGTTCAACGGCGTGACTTTGCGCGCTCGATGATCGCGTTCAGATCGATCGAGTTGCGCTCGCGCAGAGCCTCCTGCGGTCGCAGGTCGATGCGGATCCCAAGCGCCGTGAGCGTCCGAAGCACGAGTGAGAGTGCAGCGGTCGGCTTTCCGCGTTCGATATCAACGACCCACTGGCGGCTCACGCCGATGCGCCTAGCCAGTTGGTCCTGCGTCATGTTGGCCGTGCGGCGGCGGTCGCGAATGAAATGCCCGAGCTCGTGAGCGGTGCGGATCAGCATGGTGTAAGGATCGGAGACAATAGACAATTGTAAACGATCGCTTACATTTGTCAAATGTCACCGATCGTTTACTTCCGTCAAATGTCGCCGATCGATTACATCAGGGCTGACTCAACCCGGGCCCGTCATCCGCGCCAATGCCGCCCGAATGAGCTCTGACGCCGTGCGGCCGGGCCCTTGGGCTTCGACCACGCGTCGCACCGCCTTTTCCGCGTCGCTCGCGCTATAGCCGAGCGACACCAGCGCCCGCATCGCATCATCCGCTGCCGCGCTCGCGGGTCTCGCCGCGCCGTCCCCGGCGATCATCACGTCGTCCAGCTTGTCGGCCAGGTCGAGCACCAGCCGCTCCGCTTTCTTACGACCCACGCGCGGCACCCCCTGCAGCGTCGCGAGATCCTTTTCCTGAATCGCACGCACCAGCCGCTCGGCCGAAAGCGCCGAGAGCATCCCGATCGCCAGCGCCGGCCCGACGCCATTCGCGGTGAGCAGCCGCTGAAACACGCGCTTCTCGTGCACGGTCGTGAACCCGAACAGCATCCACGCATCATCGCGCACGACAACGTGCGTCTGCAGCGTCACCGGGTCGCCCAGCCGCGGCAACTGCTCGTACGCGCCTAACGGGATGGTGAGCTCGTACGCGACGCCGCCTGCCGTCATCACTTCCACGCGGTCCAGGTCCTTGGCCACCAGCGTACCATTGACCTGCGCGATCATCGCACGCGCTCCAGGCGCGGGATGCGCGCCGTGAGCAGATGCGCCAGCGCCGCCGCCACGCCGTCGGCCGCGTCATACGGCTGCGGCGCGCTCTTGAGGCGCAACAAGCGCGCAACCATGAATTGCACCTGCGCCTTGGTCGCCGCGCCCGCGCCCACAACGGTCTTCTTGATCTCGGCCGGCGGATACTCGAAGATCGCCATCCCGCTCTGCTGCGCAGCCAACAACACGACGCCGCGCGCGTGGCCGAGCACCACCGTCGTGCGTACGTTCTTGGCATAGAACACGTCTTCGATCGACAACGCCTCGGGCCGGTGGCGCACGATGAGCCCGCGCACTTCGTCGTACAGTCCCGAGAGCCGCACGCTCAGCGCATCGCGCGGCGCCGTGCGTATCACGCCGCACTCGATAAGCGAAAGGGAGCCGCGCGGCTCCCCCGAATGATCCGTCACCACGCCATAGCCGGTGGCAGCGGTGCCCGGATCGATGCCTAAAACAATCACGCCGCCGGCTCAGGCCTTCGCCATCTCGGCGAGGTCGATGTCGAAGTTCGCTTCCACTTTCTGCACGTCGTCCAGATCGTCCAACTCTTCCATCAGCTTGAGCAGCGTCTCGGCCGTCCTGCCTTCGACATGCACCGTGGTCTTGGGAATCATGGCGATCTCGGCGCCATCGGTCGCGATGTTCTTCGCGTCCAACGCAGCCTTGACGGCATGCAACGACGCCGGGTCCGTCGAGATCACGTACCGATCATCCTCTCGCACGAGATCTTCAGCACCGGCCTCGAGCGCGGCCTCCAGCGCCGCCTCTTCGTCCACACCCTGCGCGGGGACGAAGATCTGCCCCTTCCGCTCGAACATCCACGACACCGAATTCGTCGCCCCCAGATTTCCGCCGCCGCGCGAGAGCTTGTGTCGAATGTCGGCCACTGTTCGCGTGGCGTTGTCGGTGAGCGTGTGAATCAGCAGCGCCACGCCGCCGGGCCCGAACGCCTCGTACGTGATCTCCTGGTACTCGACACCCTCGAGCTCGCCGGTGCCTTTCTTGATCGCGCGTTCGATGTTGTCCTTTGGCATCGACGCCGCCCGCGCCGCCTCGATGGCCGTACGCAGCCGCGGATTACCGCCCGGGTCGCCGCCACCGGTCCGCGCCGCAACCGTGATCTCGCGAATGAGCTTCGTGAACACAGCGCCGCGCTTCGCGTCCGCCGCCGCCTTGTAGTGCTTGATTTGCTTCCACTTACTGTGACCAGCCATCGGAGTCTCGTGAACGTAGCCAAGAGAAAAGTAAGCGATGAGGGAGGGCCGCGCTCCCGCCTCACTCGACCATGTCTTCGAACCGCAACCACTGCTTGTAATAAAACAGGTCCACGTAGCTCGTCGGTCCGCTTCGATTCTTGAGCACCGCCAGCTCGGTCGCGCCCTCGTGTCCGGGCGACGGCTGATACAGCTCTTCACGGAACAAGCCGAGGACGACGTCGGCCAGCTGCTTCACCGCGCCGCGTGCACCGAAATCGTCCAGCGCCGGACGAAGATCAGCGCGGTTGCGATCGAGCGACGGCACGTGCGCGGTGACCAGCACGGCCACTTTCGCATCCAGCGCATGTGCCTTGAGCGCGCGAACGGCGAGTGCAAGCTCGTCGTCCAGCGTTCCGTGTGCCGTGCCGACCATTGCTTGCAGCGAGTCGACCACCAGAAGCGCCGGATGGTGCGAAGCCGCCAGCGCGACAACCTCTGCCACTCCGCCGGCGGGCAATCGCGAAATGCCGGGCGTGGCGTCACGCAACCTGAATGCAGCAGCGCCAAGCGCGGCTCGAGTGATGTCGTCCAACGTTCCCTGGCGGATCTGGTCGACTGAGGCTTTCCCCTCGATGGCCAGCACGCGCTCGAGAACTCGCGACACGTCCATTTCGCCCGACATGAATTCGACAGCCGTGCCCGCGCTTCGGGCGCGCAAGGCAATCGCGAGCGCGAGCGCCGACTTTCCCACGCCGACGTCACCGCCGAGCACGATCAGATCTCCGCGGCGCAGTCCCCCGCCAAGCAGTTTGTCGAGACTCGGGAATCCGGTCGCAATTCCATCGGCGGTGGCGGTTCCATCGGCCACCGCGTCCACGCGCATCATGAGCTGCGAGAGCGGTGAAATGTCGGTGTGCGCGGACGGTGCCATGGGGTCTACGATATCCCGGCTTTGCAAAAGCGGATAGTGACGTTACTCCGCGCGCAGCGACGCGATCGCGCGATCGAGTTCATCGACGCCCGCACTGTCCAGCTGTCGGCGTGCGGCGCTGAGCACGGCCGCGAGTGCCGCGCCAACTTCCAGCGCGTCGGCGGCGACCGTCGCATCGATGAGTCGCATGCATGCCGTGCGAACCGCCGGCGGGATGGCGAGCGATGCAAACCAGCTCCGTGCGCTGTGCGTGCGGTCGGTGTGCGCCCGCTTGTTCAACTCGGCGGCCGCGCACCGCGCGTTCAGGGCGAGACGCGCGGCCATGAGACACGCCAGGGCCACTTCTCGTGTGCCCCCTAACGGTGCCCGTCCGGCCTGCGCAGCGAGTGCAGGAAACGGAAAGTGAATCGGCGCGGGCATGGATTGGTAGCTACCAGGCACCTGCCGGCAATACTACATTGCGCCAGCATGGCGCAACCCCCCAAGTCGGTGTTGTGGATCGACGACGAGGCAGATCTTCTCGAGTCTCATCGCATCTTCCTGCGTGAGAAGGGGTTCGAGGTGGACGCCGCGTCCAACGCCGACGACGCGGTCGAAATGCTGCGCCGGCGCCAGTACGGCATCGTGCTGTTGGACGAGCAGATGCCGGGCAAACGCGGCCTCGACGCCTACCGCGAAATTCGCGAGCTCGACCCGTTCCTGCCCATCGTGATGGTCACCAAGAGCGAGGAAGACGCGACGCTGCGTGAAGCAATCGGCGTCGACGTGCGCGACTACCTCGTCAAGCCGATCAATCCGCGGCAGGTGTTGAGCGTCATCACGCGCGTCCTCGAGGGGCCGCGCATCCGCCAGCAGGCCATTGCGCGATCGTTCGTCGAGCGGTTCCGCGCCATGGAGATGGAGCGCCAGCGCGACTTGCAATGGCGAGACTGGGTGGCGCGCTACGCCGAAATGGTGGAGTGGGACATCGAGCTGGCGCAGGCGCGCGAACAGAGTCTCTACGACTCGCTGCAAGCGCTGTATCCCGATTTGCGCCGCGAATTTGCCGCGTACTTTCGCGACGCGTACCCCAAGTGGTTGCGCGATCTCGAAGGCGACCGTCCGCCGCTCTCGATCGACATCGTGGGCGAGTTTCTGCTGCCGATCCTCGAGCGCTCCCGGGCCACGTTGTTCGTGGTCATCGACTGCTTGCGGCTGGATCAGTGGCGGGTGCTGCAGCCGCTGCTCGCACCGTATTTCGACGTCGAGACGACGCACTATTTCTCGATCGTGCCGACGGCGACGCCGTACTCGCGCAACGCGCTCTTCAGCGGACTGTTTCCAGGCGAGATCGCGGCGCGGTTTCCCGATTGGTGGGGCGAGCGCGAGGACGAATCGCTGAATGCGCACGAGCGCGAGCTGCTCGAGGCGCACCTGGACGAGCTCAAGACCCGCGTGCCGGTTCGCTACGACAAGATTTCCACGTCGGGCGACTCGGCGGAGCTCGAGCGGCGCCTAACGAGCGCGATCGCGTCCGAAGGAGTGAGCGCGTTCGTGTTCAATTTCGTGGATCTGTTGACGCATGGGCGCAGCGAGTCGGCGATCCTGTACGAGGTGGCCAAGGACGAGATCGCGCTGCGCCAGATCACGCGCCAGTGGTTCGAGCGATCGACGCTGTTCGGTCTGCTCAAGGAAGCGGCGCGGCGCGGGATTCCGGCGCTCGTGACGAGCGACCACGGTTCCATCCATTGTCAGACGCCGGCCACGGTATTCGCGAAGCGCGACGCGACCGCCAACCTGCGCTACAAATTCGGCGAAGACCTCCGCGCGGAGCGTGCCGAGCACGCGCTGTTGTTCTCGAACTTCGACGACCTGCGGCTGCCGCGGCGCGGACTGGGCGGCAACACGCTGTTGGCCGTGGGCGACACGTTCTTCGTCTATCCAACCAAGCTGCGCGAGTATCAGACGCGCTACCGCGGATCGTTCCTGCACGGCGGGGTGACGCCGGAGGAAGTGATCCTGCCGGTGGCGCTGCTCACGCCGCGCCGTTAGGCCCGTGCACCTGTATCGCCGGCTGTTCACGTTCCTGCGGCCGCACGTGTGGCGCATGGCCGGGAACATCGTCGCCAACTTCATCGGCGCGGCGCTCGACGGCTACTCGTTCGCGCTCCTCATTCCGTTCCTCGACGAGCTGTTCAAGCAGCCGCCCATCCCGTTAGGCAAAGGATGGGTCAACACGTTCCTGCACGCCACGATCGGCCGCCTGCTCGACCCGGCGCAGCCCATGCAGTCGCTGCGCAACGTGATCCTCGTCCTGCTGGCGACGGTCGCGCTCAAGAATCTCTTCATCTGGATCGCCGGCACGCTCGGCGCGGAGCTCCAGGAGTACGTGACCCGCGATCTGCGCGACGCGGTGTACCGCCACCTGCAGCGGCTGCCGATCGGCTACTTCACCACCACCAAGACGGGCCAGATCCTGTCGCGCGTCCTTGCCGACACCGAGCAGACGCGCACGCTGGTCACGCAGATCGTCACGCAGGCGCTGTCGGCATCCGCGCTGGTCATCATCTACGTGGCGTATCTCTTCGGCATCTCGTGGCAGTTGACGCTCATCGCGCTCATCGTCGCGCCGCTGCTGACGCTCGGACTCCAGCCGCTCCTGCGCCGGCTGCGCCGCGGCTATCGCCGCCTGCGCAACGACCACGGCGAGATGATGAGCGTGTTGCAGGAGAGCGTGAGCGGCATCCGGTTGGTCAAAGCTTTCGGCGCCGAGCCGTACGAGGAGCAGCGGTTCATCGGCGCCAGCCACACGTATTCATCCGGTCTCGTGCGCATGGCCCGCGTGGCGCTCATCGCGCAGCCGATCACCGAGACGTTAGGCGCGGGGATCACCGTTCTGCTGCTCTGGATCGGCGCCCGATACGTGCTCGTTGACCAGTCGCTGCAGGCGTCGCAGTTCCTGGTCTTTCTCACGTTCGTGATGCGCTTGCTGCAGCCGCTCAAGCAATTGTCGCAGATCCCGGCGGTGGCGCAGAACGCGTTCGCGGCATCGGAACGATTGTTCGACGTCATCGACCGCCCAACGGAAAAAGCGCTCGACCGCGGCACGCGGGTGGTGCGAGACTTCCGCGACGCGCTGGCCTTCGAGGAAGTGACCTTCGCGTACGAGGCCGGGCAGCGCCCGGTGCTGTCCGACATCACGTTCACGGCCACCAAGGGAGACGTGCTGGCGATCGTCGGCGCGAGCGGCGCCGGCAAAACGACGCTCGTCGATCTCATCCCCCGGTTCTACGAGCCGACCGCGGGCCGCATCGTGCTCGACGGCGTCGACACGCGCGCGATCACGCTCGACTCGCTGCGCGCGCTCACCGGAATCGTGAGCCAGGAGACGGTGATCTTCAACGACACGGTGCGCAGCAACATCGCCTACGGCCGATCGGGCCAGTACACCGATGCGCAGATCGAGGCGGCGGCGCGGGCGGCGAATGCACACGAGTTCATCGCCGAGCTCCCGCGGGGCTACGACACGCCGTTAGGCGAGCGCGGCACCCGGCTGTCGGGCGGCCAGCGCCAGCGCATCGCGATCGCCCGTGCGCTGCTCGTCGACCCGCCCATCCTCATCCTCGATGAGGCGACGTCGGCGCTCGACACCGAGTCCGAGCGTCTGGTGCAGGAGGCCATCGATCGGCTCCTCGCGGGACGCACCGTGTTCGTGATCGCGCACCGGTTGTCCACCATCCAGCACGCGACCGAGATCCTGGTGCTCGACGACGGTTGCATCGTCGAACGCGGAACGCACCACGAGTTGCTCGCGCGGCGCGGCGCCTACTGGCGGTTGTACTGTCTGCAGTTCGGCGAGCGCGGCGAGGAGCTGCTGCAGGACTAACGTGCGCATCCTGTTCTATCTGTCGGCGCCGGCGTGGACCGGAAGCGCCCGCGCCGCGGCGGCGCTCGCGCGCGGGTTGAGCGAGCGCGGCCACGCCGTGACCGTCGCCTGTCCGCCCGAAAGCGCCGTGGAGCAGCGGCTCGAGTTCGGGTCGTACGAAGTGCTGCCCGCGGCCGTCGATGTCCCGCTGCTCACTGCCGTTCGGCGGCTGCGCCAGGCGTTGCAGGAGCGGTTCATCCAGGTGGTGTGCGTACAGACCGATCAGGAGCAAACGGTGGCGGCGGGCGCCGCGCGGATGGCGGCGCGCGCGGCGGTGCTGCGCCGGGCGGCGGCGGGCGAGCCGCTCCGGATGTCGGTGCGCGCGCGGCTGGCGCTGCGCGCCGCCGCCACGGGGATCGTGTACGCGGCCGACGAGGATGCCCAGCGCGCGCCGCCGACGCCGCACGCCCGTCTGGCGCCGGCGGTCGTTCCGTTAGGCGTCCGCCCGCACCTCTACGAAAACATCCGACCGGCTGCGCCCGCGTCGCTCGGCCTCGCGGACGGACAGCACCGGCTGCTCGTGTGCCGCTACGACGAGCGCTCGCGCGCCCGCGCCGGCCACGTGCTGCGCGTGATCGCGCTCCTCGGCCCCCGGCATCCCGAGCTGCGCCTGGTGATGCTCGGCGCCGGCGCGCCCACCGATGACCTGCGCATGCACGCCGCTGCGCTCCGCGTCTCGCGCAGCGTGATCTTCCTCGATGAGCGCCACGACGACCTCGGCATCCTGGCGCTCGCCGATCTCGGCTGGGTCGTCGCCGGCGGCGATGACGGAGCGTTTGCGGCGCTCGATCTGCTCGCGTCGCGCGTCCCGGTGATCGCCGAGCGCGACACGGTGGCGGCGCTGTACGTGCCGGACGGTATCACCGGCATCGTGCTGCCGGCGAGCGACGCGCACGATGCCGCTGCGTCCATCGCGCGGCTCCTGGCGCACGAGGACCAGCGGGCCGCGATGGGCGGCGCCGGCCGGGTGCGCGTGGCGCGCGACTACACCGAGACGCTCATGGTCGACGCGTTCGAGCGCGCCGCGCTCGCCGCCAGCGACCGGAGCTCGTGGTGACCGCGCCGCCCAAGCCGCGCGCGCCGTCGCTCGCCCACCGCGTCGAATACGGCGCGCTCCGCTCCTTCATCGGCGCGTTGGGCGTGCTGGGCCGCGACCGCGCCCTCCGCGCCGGCGCATCGCTCGCGTCGCTCGGCTGGCGTCCGTTAGGCATCAGGAGCCGGGTGGTCGAGGGGCAGATTGCCGCCGCGTTCCCGGCGCTCGACCGGGCCGCCGTGCGCGACATCGCCGCGCGGGCGTACCGCCACCTGGGCACGGTGGCGGTCGAAACGGCGCTCCTCTCGCGCATGGGCGGCCAGGACGTGCTGGATCTCTTCGAGCGGGTCGACAACTGGGAGCTCGTCGAGCGCAAGCTTGCGTTGGGCAAGGGCCTCATCGCCGCCTCGGGCCACCTCGGCAACTGGGAGCTCTGCGCCGCGTACGTCGCCGCGCGCGGCATCCACGTCGATGCGGTGATCCGGCGCATGGGGAATCCGCTCTTCGATGCGTACGTGAGCCGCGTCCGCTCCCGGCTCGGCCTAACGGTAGTGCGCGATCGCGAATCGGTGCGGCGCACCCCCCGCACCCTGCGCGACAACGGCATGGTCGGCATCCTCGTCGATCAGGCCGGACTCAACATCGCGTCCACGTACGTCGACTTCTTCGGGCGCCCGGCCAAGACGCCGCGCGGCGCCGCGGTGTTCGCCCTGCGCTTCGATGCGCCGCTCGTGTTCGGGACGGCGCTGCGCCAGCCCAACGGCCGGTATCACCTGCTGATCGAGGACATCCCGGTCAGCCAGACCGGGCACCTCGAGCAGGATGTGGATGCGGCGGTTGCCGCGTACACGGCCGTGCTCGAGCGGCACATCCGTCTCGCGCCCGAGCAGTACTTCTGGCATCACCGGCGCTGGAAGCAGCAGCCGCCGGATACGCCGGCGGCGCTCCGAGATCCGGTGGGTTAGGAGCGCGGCGCGATGGCATCGACAGAATCCCGAGCGACGCCGTTCTTCGGTATGGCATAGTACGCGGCCCACGACGTAGGTTACGACACCGTGCTCCTTCTGTTGTGGCGCCGGCTGCGTGCGGATCCGCGCGCCATGCTCGGCCTGGTCACCGTGATCGTGCTGGTGCTGCTCGCGGCGCTGGCGCCGTTGGTCGCGCGGTACGATCCCACGGCCATCGACCTCGCCGGCCAGCTCCAGCGCCCTTCGTTCGCGCACTGGATGGGCACCGACTTTCAAGGTCGCGACGTGTGGGCGCGCATCGTCTTCGGTGCGCGGATCTCGCTCACCGTCGGCATCGTGTCCCAGGCGATCGCGCTCACGCTGGGCGTCACGCTCGGTTTGGTGAGCGGCTTCTACGGCCGCTGGGTCGACGAGGCGATCATGCGCCTCGCGGACATCACCCTGGCGTTCCCGACGCTGCTCCTGCTCATCGCGATGGCGGCGGCGCTCGAGCCGTCGCTGACGACGGTCTTCGTCACCATTGGCGTCGTGGGTTGGGCGGGCATGGCGCGCATCGTGCGCGGCCAGGTGCTGGTGACGCGGCAGCTCGAGTTCGTCCACGCGGCGCGTGCGTTAGGCGCGACCGACCGGCGCATCATCGTGCAGCACCTGCTGCCCAACTGCATCGCGCCGGTGATCATCGCCGGTACGTTGGGCATCGCCGGCGCGATCATGGCCGAAGCCGCGCTCTCGTTCCTCGGGTTGGGCGTGCAGCCGCCGACGCCGAGCTGGGGCTCGATGATCGCCGACGCGCGCGACCTGCTGCAGCTCCGCACCGCGCCGTGGACATCGGTGTTCCCCGGTCTCGCCATCGGCGCGGCCGTCCTCGGCTTCAACCTGGTGGGTGACGCGCTGCGCGACGCCCTCGACCCTCGATTCCTCGCCGCACGCGAGCGCGTGCCGGCCAAGGCCCAACTGGTATGACCTTCGATGTCGCGCGCCTCCGTGCGCAGGAATTCCCGTGGACCGAACGCGGGTCCACCATCTATCTCAACAATGCCTCCACCGGACCGCTGCCCGATCGCACCGTGCGCGCGATGGCCGCGTTCAACGCCCTCCGCGCCGAACCCTACCGCCTGACGGACAAGGACGAGTTCGATACCGTCGCCCACACCCGCGCGCTCGTGGCGAAACTCATCAATGCGTCGCCGTCGGAAATCGCCTGCATGGTGAACACGTCGTACGGAATCAACGTCGCGGCGCGCGCGCTGCCGCTCGAAGCGGGCGACATCGTCGTCGGCTTCGATCGCGAGTTTCCCGCGAACGTCTATCCGTGGATGGCGCTCGAGCGTCGCGGCATCCGCACCATGCGCCTCGCCACCGATGCCAACGGCGTGCCCGATGAGCGCGCGCTCATCGCGGCGCTCGACCACCCGCACGTCAAAGTCGTGGCGGCGTCGTGGGTGCAGTTCTCGACGGGCTTCCGCACCGATCTCGCAACCATCGGACGCCTCTGCCGCGAGCGCGGCATCTGGTTCGTGGTGGACGCGATTCAAGGGTTAGGCGCGGCCACGCTGGACGTGACCGCGTGTCACATCGACCTGCTGGCGTGCGGTGGACAGAAGTGGCTGCTGTCGCCGTGGGGATCCGGATTCCTCTATGTGCGCGACGAGCTGGCGCGCACGCTCGAACCGGGCGACGTGGGCTGGCTCGCGATGCGCGCGTCGTTGGATTTCGCGCACCTCGTGGACTACGAATTCGGCTACCTCGACGATGCGCGCCGTTTCGAGGTGATCACGCTGCCGTTCCAGGATTTCGCCGGCTTCAACGCGAGCCTCGAGCTGCTGCACGAGCTCGGGCCCGCGGACGTCGAGCGCACGGTGAATGTGCTCGTCGATGCCGCCATCGAATGGGCGGACGGGCGCAACGATGTGCGCCTGGTGACGCCCGCCGATCGCGCGCACCGCGCCGGCATCATCGCGCTCGCGCCGGCCGACCTCGTCGCCGCAACGGAGCGCCTCACGCGCGCGCACGTGACGCACGCGGTCCGCGAGGGCTGCATTCGCCTCTCACCGCACTGCTACAACACACGCCAGGAAGTGCTGCACGCGCTGTCGGTGATGGTGGGAGAGGACGACTGATGCGGGCGGCCCTGGTCCTCGCGGCGCTTGCGTTAGGCGCATCGGCCGCGCCGGCACAGCGCGATTCCACGTGGCGGGATCACGACCGCGCTGCGCACAAAGCGTACACCACCGGCGACTTCGCGACCTTCCGCGCCCAGTTGCTCGCGATGCGGCGCGAAATCGGCCCGCTGCCGGCGATCGACTATGATCTGGCCGTGGCCGAGGCGCGCCTCGGCAACGGCGAGCGCGCGCTCGAGTGGCTGCAGACCTTCGCCGACATGGGCCTGTTTCAGGATGCGGAACGCGACGCCGACCTGGCGTCGGTTCGATCGCTGCCCGGATATCCGCGGGTGATGCGGCGCGTCACGGCCAACCTCGAGCCGGTGACGCGCGGCGCCGTCGCCTTCACCCTCGCCGACGCCGACCTCGTCGCCGAAGACATCGCGTACGATTCCGTTAGGCACCGGTTTCTCGTGTCGAGCGTGCACCGGCGCAAGATCATCGCCGTCGACAGCGCCGGCCGCGCATCGGATTTCACCCGCGCCGGCAGCGATTCGACGTGGGGAATCTTCGCCGTGCACGTCGATGCGGCACGCCAGCTCCTGTGGGCCACGACCGCGGCGACGCCCGCCGCACAGGGATACGCCCGCGCCGACTCCGGCCGCTCGGCGCTGCTGGCGTACGACCTGGCGACGGGTGTGCTCCGCGCGCGGCTCGATCCGCCCGACCCGCGCCGGGCCCATGTGTTAGGCGACATCACCGTCGGCGCCGACGGCACCGTGTATATCTCCGACGCCGCCTCGGGCGCCGTGTATGTGGCGACCCCGGGCGCGCGCGCTCTGGCGGTGCTCGTCCCGCCCGGCACCTTCACGTCGCCCCAGACGCCGGCGCTCTCGGCCGACGAGAAGCGATTGTTCGTGGCCGACTACGCGCGCGGCGTCGCGGTGATCGACCTCTCGTCGCGCGGCGTGAGCTGGCTCGGACATCCCGGAAACGTGGCGCTCGCCGGCACGGACGGATTGTATCGCGTGGGCAACACGCTCCTCGCGGTGCAAAACGGCACCACGCCGAACCGTGTCGTGCGCGCCCTCCTGGACACGGCGATGACTCGCGTGCTGGATGCGCAGGTGCTCGAGCGCGCCAAGCCGGCGGTCAGCGACCCGACGCACGGCGTGATCGTCGGCGACACCTTCTACTTCATCGCACGGAGCGGGTGGGATCGCGTGCACGAAGACGGCACGATCACACCCGCGGGCGCGGACGACGCGCCGCAGATCCGGCGCCTGACGCTGCTCGCGTATCCGTGACCGCCGTCAATCTTCCATGCGAAGCAGCGCGTAGTTTCGCGCGCCTTTCTTGAGCAGCACGTAGGACCCGTGCAGGCACTGCGCCGGCACCACAGGTGCGTCGCCCGATGCGCGCACGCCGTTCACGCTGACGCCGCCCTGCTGGATGGTCCGCCGGGCGTCGCTCTTGGACGACGCGAGCCCCGCCGCCACCAGCGCGTCCTGCAGGCCTAACGAACGGCCGTCCGCGGACGCGTCGGCGCGCGTCCACCTCGCGCGCGCAAACGGAATTTCCGCCGCGAGTGCATCCAGCGCCTGCGGCGACAGCCTGGTGGGATCGCCGCCGCCGAACAGCAGCGCCGACACCTCGCCCGCCGTCCGGAGCGCCTCGGCCCCGTGCACGCGCGACGTCATGTCCTCGGCCAGCGTCCGTTGGGCGGCACGGCGCTCGGGGTGCTCCCGCGTTTCGTGCTCGAGCGCTTCGATGCTCGCGCGATCGAGCAGCGTGAAAAAGCGGAGCCAGGGCGACACGTCGCGGTCATCGGCGTTGATCCAGAACTGATAGAACTTGTAGGGCGATGTCATCGCCGGATCGAGATACACCGCGCCCGCTTCGGTCTTGCCGAACTTGGTACCCGCCGCCGTCGTGACTAACGGAAGCGTCAACGCGTGCGATTCGTGGCCGGTGACGCGGCGGATGAGCTCGATGCCGGCGGTGATGTTGCCCCACTGGTCGCTGCCGCCGATCTGCAGCGTCGCCCCGTGCCGCTGATGCAGTTGGAGATAGTCGTACGCCTGCAGGAGCATGTAGCTGAATTCGGTGAACGAGATGCCTCCCTCGAGGCGCGCCTTTACCGACTCCTTGGCCAGCATGTAGTTCACGGTGAAGTGCTTGCCGACGTCGCGCAGCATCTCCACCGCGCCTAACGGAAGCAGCCAGTCGGCGTTGTCGCCCATGATCGCGGCCGTCGCGCCCGAAAAGTCGAGGAACCGCGCCAGCTGCGCCCCGATCGCGCGGCTGTTCACCTCGATCGTCTCGCGCGTCTGCAGCTGCCGCTCCGTGCTCTTGCCGCTCGGATCGCCGATCATCCCCGTCCCGCCGCCCACGAGCGCGATCGGCATGTTCCCGGTCCGCTGCAGATGCACGAGCCCCATCACCGGCACGAGACTCCCGACATGCAAGCTCGGCGCGGTCGGATCGAATCCGCAGTAGGCGACGAGGCCGCCGGCCGACAGCGCGGCCTCGAGTCCCTCGGTGTGCTGGTACAACAGGCCGCGCCACGAGAGCTCGGCGAGCAGGGCAGTGGTGGTCATGCGGCAAAGGTACGCACCCGACGCCCGGGTGTCATGGGCGCCGGGCCATCGCTGCGCTCCGCGGTCCGGCGGTGTCTACGATTCGGCGCGCAACGCCTGCATCGGGTCGGCGCGCGTGGCGCGCAACGCGGGCGCGAGACTCGCCGCCAATGCCGTGAGCATCACGATCAGGATGACGCCGACGAACGTGACCGGGTCGGTCGTGCTCACCCCGAACACCATCGAGCGCAGGAGGCGGGATCCCGCGTACGCCGCGCCCATGCCTAACGCTACGCCGAGGGCGGCCAGCCCGACACCCGTGCCGGCGACCAGGCGTATCACATTCCAGCGGTTCGCCCCCAGCGCCATTCGGACGCCCAACTCCGGCATGCGCTCCGTCACCGTGTAACTCAATACGCCGTACACGCCGATCACGGCGAGTAGAATGGCCACGGCACCGAACGCCGCCAACAGCACGGCATCGAATCGCGGCTTGGCGATGCTCGACCGGACGCTCAACGCGAGTGGTTCGACGCCGAACAGAGCGACTTGCGGATCGAGCGCGCGCACCTCCGCTCGAATGTCCGGCGCCAGCGCCATGGCATCGCCGCGCGAGGCGCGCACGAGAATCGTCGCCTGCTGCAGCGGCGCCTGCGCGATCGGCGCGTACACGGCCGGATCGCTCGGCGCGTCGACGCCGCGGAACTTCTCGTCGCCGATGATGCCGACAATGCGACGGGCAGCGCCCCAGAAGGCGATCGATTGGCCGATCGGATCGGTCGTCGCGAAATACCGGCGCGCCGCCGCCCGGTTGATCACGATTACGTTAGGCGAGTGCGCATCGTCGCTTTCCGCGATGGCGCGGCCGCCGAGCAGCGGCACGCCCAGCGTCTCGAGGTACCCGGGCGACACGAAGCGCGTTCGAATCTCGGGAAAGTGCGCCGACTCGGCCTCGCGCCCAACGATCGTGAACGAGTTGGTGAAGCCCGGATCGAGCGGCGGATTGGCGGCCAGCGCGGCTGCCGCGACACCCGGAATCGCCCGAACGGCCGAGAGCATCCGCGCATGAAATGCGTTGATCGCGGGAATGTCGGGAAAGCGCTTGAAGTCGATCGGATAGCGCGTCGATGGCAATTGATATTGGGCCTCGAGCACACGCGTCGTGTCGAACCCCGGGTCGACGCGTGAGAGGCGCCACAAACTGCGGAGGAGAAGTCCGGCGCCGGCCACGAGCATGACGGTGAGGGCGACTTCGGCGACGATCACGCATGCCTGGAATCGGCGCGCGGAGCGGCCAAGCGATATCAGCCGCCCGCCGTGCGACTTGAGCGCGTGATGAAGATCGAGCCGTCGCATTTGGAGCGCCGGTAGCGCCGCGAAGAGGATGCCGATCACGAGTGTCGTGCCCGCGGTATACGCCGCGACACGGCCGTCGATCGACGCGGTGTCCACCCGCGGCACATCGCTCGGCGCGAGCGATACCAGCCCGTGAAGAGCGGCGAACGCGAGCACCACGCCGGCCACGCCGCCGAGAACGACGTAGACCAACGACTCGACGAGAAATTGTCGGGCGATTCGAGCCCGTGCGGCGCCCAGCGCCATGCGCACCGCAACTTCTCGCGTGCGCGCCGCCGTGCGGGCAAGCAGCAGGTTCGCGACGTTCGCACACGTCACCAGGAGGAGCAGCGTCACGGCGCCGAAGAGCAGCAGGAGCGCCGGACGCACAGCGCCGAACACGACGCTGCCATAGGACTCGATGTTCACGCCGCGGTGCGCGTTCACCGGATATTCGCGCTCGAGCGCCGCCGCGATCGTCGACAGCTCGCGCTGGGCCGCCGCGGGGGTGGCGCCCGGCGCAAGCCGGCCTACCGTTAGGAACGGGTGCGTCTCGCGCGGAAACGAGTCCACGCTCGGCTGGAGCGCCAGCCAGACATCCACGTGGGCGCTGCTGAACGTCTCGGCGTAGTCCGCGCGCTCGTGGATCTGACGTACGCCGAGGTCGGCTGCCTCGGGCAGGATCCCCGCAACGAGCGCCGGCCGTTCGTCCACCAGAATCGTGTGCCCGACGATCGCGGGATCGGCGGAAAACCGGGTACGCCAGAACTGCTCGCCTAACAAAACGACATTCTGGCCGCCGGGTCGACCCTCGTCGGCGGCGAACGGCCGGCCGGCGATCACGTGCACGCCGAGCACCGCCAGGACGCTCGGCGTGATCGCGAGGCCGGTCACGCGTTCGGGCTCGCTCGCGCCACGTCGCGCGAGCGTGACGTCGCGTCCGGTCATTGCCCCGATGGCCTGCAGCGTCCGACTCCGTTCGGCGAAGTCGACGACATCGGGCCACGATGCGGGCTCGTGCCGCGTGCCGCTCTTGCGATCCGTTTCCCAGATCATCACCAGCCGATCGGGGCGGGGGAACGGCGATGGTCTGAGCAGGACGGCGTTGACGATGCCGAAGATGGCGGTGTTCGCGCCAACGCCGATGCCTAACGTAAACACCAGGGCGGCCGAAAATCCCGGCCGGGACAGCACCAGCCGCCACGCGTGGGCGAGATCGGCGCGCGCGTCGTCGAGCCAGCGCGGCCGGTCAGCGTCGCGCGTCTCCTCGCGGAAGCGCTCGATGCCGCCGAAGGTGAGCAGGGCTCGTCGCCGCGCTTCGTCGGGGGCGAGACCGCGTGCGCGGCCGGCCTCGGTTTCCATCGCCACGTGGAAACGCAGCTCATCGTCCAGATCGCGCTCGGCTGCCTCGCGCTTCCACAGCGACCGGAAGCGAACGAGCAGTCCGCGAAAGCGGTCCATGGTGCCTCCAGTCGCTCAGTCGACGGCGAGCACGAGCTCGATGGCCGCGGAGAAGCGGCGCCACGTCGCGACCTCCGCGTGCAGCTGCTTGCGCCCGGTGGCCGTTAGGCGGTAGAACTTGGCGCGGCGGTTGTTGTCGCTCGCGCCCCACGACGCGGCAATCCAGCCGCGGTGTTCGAGGCGGTGCAGGGCCGGATAGAGCGAGCCCTGGTTCACCTGCAGCACGTCGCGCGAGATCTGTTGGATGCGCTGCGCAACGCCCCAGCCGTGCATGGGCTCGACCGACAGCGCTTTGAGGATGAGCAGATCCAGCGTTCCTTGCAGGACATCGGCGTTGGCGTGCGACACGTCGGCTTCCCCCCCCTAGACGTTCGACAAGGGCAGCATACCGGCTCTCTTGTAGGATGTCAAGGGGAAGCGCGCGGCCGCCTGCCGCCGGGCCCGCGGCGCGAACCGCCGCTCGGCGGCGGGTAAAGGTGCAGGTTGGTTGTCAGTGCTCTGTCCGTTGTGTCCTGCCTGTCCGCGTCTTCATGAACGTAGATGCAAGCCATGAGGGAACGGCGCCCCAAACTGAACCGGTACACAGCGGCGCGCTGCGTTGCCCGCTTGGCGGCCGACGGTTAGGTTGCCGTTCTCACCCTCATCATTCGCATTGTCTCATTCTGCTTCCGGCGTGAGTCGCGTTTTCGCGCTCGCTCGTCCCCGTCCCGATGGCTGCCCGCAAGCCGGCTGGGCGTAAGCCGGCGCGTCTGCGGCGGCAGCTGCTGCTCGTCGCCACGTTCGCGGCGACCTTCCTCGCCGGCTTTGCATACGCGTCGTGGACGCTCGTGTGCCGCGGCAGCGCGTGCCCCGACCCGCGCCAGCTCGACGCGTTCACGCCGCACCAGACGTCGAAGCTGTACGCCGATGACGGCCGCTTCATCGCCGAGCTCGGACTCGAGCGCCGCACGCTCGTCCCGTTAGCCGAGATTCCCAAAACCGTACAGGAAGCGTTCGTCATCACCGAAGACAAACGCTTCTACGAGCACCATGGCATCGACTGGATCCGCGTGTTCGGTGCCGCCGTGCACAACGTCGGCGCCGGCGCCTATGCGCAAGGCTTCTCCACGCTGACGATGCAGCTCGCGCGGAATATTTTCACCGAAAAGATCAGCCGCGAGAAAACGCTCACGCGCAAGATCAAAGAAGCCAAAGTCGCGCGCGAAATCGAGCGACTGTATCCGAAGAGCAAGATCCTCGAGCTGTATCTCAATCAGATTTATCTGGGCAACGGCGCCTACGGCGTCGAGACCGCGTCGCAGCGGTACTTCGGCAAATCCGTGCGCGACCTCAACCTTGCCGAAGCCGCCACGCTCGCGGGTCTGCCCAAGGCGCCGGAGCGGTACAATCCGCGCCGCTTTCCCGAACGCGCCATCCAGCGGCGCAACACGATCATCGAGCTCATGCACCGCGCCGGCGTCGTGAGCGCGGAAGATGCCCAACTGGCGCGCGCCTACCCGTTGCGCCTCGCCCGCAAGGAAGAGGCAGGCGAGCTTGCGCCGTATTTCGTCGAATGGGTGCGGCGCCAACTCGAGGATCAGTTCGGTGAGAAGGTCTACACCGACGGGCTCAAGGTCTACACCACCCTCGACGTCGATCTCCAGTCGGCGGCCGAGCGCAATCTCGAGAAGCAGTTGCGCGCGATCGAAGCCGGCAAGTACGGCGCGTTCAAGCACACCACGTTCGAGCAGTATGCCGCGCGGTCGTCGGCCAATCAGAGCGATGCGCCCAACTCGCCCTACCTTCAGGGCGCCTTCGTCGCGGTCGATCCGCGCACCGGCGCGGTGCGCGCACTGGTGGGCGGGCGCGACTTCGACGACTCCAAGTTCGATCGCGCCACCCAGGCGCTCAGACAACCCGGGTCCACGTTCAAGCCCGTGGTGTACGCGACCGCGATCCACAACGGCCTGCCGCCCAGCTATCTGCTCGACGACTCGCCGCTCGTCGTGCCGGAGCCCAACGGAACCGAGTGGACGCCGCAGAACTACGACCTCAAGTTCGAAGGCATCATGCCCATGCGGCGCGCGCTGTACCGCTCGCGCAACCTGGCCACGATTCGGTTAGGCATGCAGTTGGGCGAGCAGAACGTGATCGCGATGGCCAGACAGCTGGGCCTCACCACGCCGATTCCGCCGTATCCATCCATCCACATCGGCTCGGCCGACGTGTACCCGCTGGAGATGATCAGCGCGTACACGACGTTCGCGACGCTGGGCGTGCGCGCCACGCCGTTCGGCATCACGCGCGTCGAAGACGCCAACGGCCACGTGATCTTCCAGGCCAATCCGCAGCGCTACGTCGTGCTGTCGCCTGAAGAAGCGTGGCTCATGGTCGACATGATGAAGGACGTGGTGCGCCGCGGAACGGCCGCTTCGATCTGGGCCTCGGGCTTTCACATCCCGGCGGGCGGCAAAACGGGAACAACGAACGATTACTCCGATGTCTGGTTCATCGGCTTCACGCCGGACCTCGTGGCCGGCGTCTGGATGGGATTCGATCGCCCGCAACGCATCATGTCGGACGCGCAGGGCGGCCGGCTGGCGGCACCGGCGTGGTTAGGCTTCATGAACGAGGTCTACGCGCGGCGCCCCGAGCCGGCCGACTGGGCGCGGCCCGAGGACATCATCTCCCGCGACATCGACTGGACCACCGGCTTGTTGCGCAATCCGTTCTGCCCCGACAGCGACGTCACCACCGAGTACTTCATCCCCGGCACCGAGCCGACGCGCGAGTGCGACGTGCACTCGCCGATCACGGCGCAGCCCACCCCGATGTCGCACCCGTGACCTGGCAGCCGCTCGACTGTCACGCCCACACAACGATGTCCGACGGCGCGCTCGATGCCGCCGAGCTCGTCGCCGCCGTCCGCGCCCGCGGCGTGAGGCCGAGCGTCGCCGACCACATTTCGCGCGACGTGAAGGGGGCGATCGCGAGCGTCGACGCGGCCCGCGCGTACCTGGACACGCTGGATGACTATCCCGTTGGGCGCGGCGGCGAGTTCTGCTGGCACGACACGCTGTGGCGCGAGATTCCGCCCGACCTCGCCGCGCGCTTCACACACCACATCGGGTCGTTGCACGCGGTGGTCGTGCCCGGCCTCGAGCGGCCGCTCAACATGTTCTCCCGCCGGTTCCCCGAAGGTCTCGAGCCCCAAGCGTACATGGACGCGCACCTCGCATCGCTCGAGCAGTTCGCGCGCGAGATGCCGGTGGACATCCTGGCGCACCCCACGCTCGTGCCGCTCTCGCTGCGCGACCATCCGATCGAGGAACTGTGGACCGAACCGCGCGAGGAACGGGCCGTGGAGGCGCTCTACCACGCCGGGATCGCGTTCGAGGTCTCATCGCGATACCGGCCGCACGTGCGCTTCGTGCGACGCGCGTTCGAGCGCGGCGTGCGCCTGTCGCTCGGCTCCGACGGACACCGGCCCGACCAGGTGGGCGACATCTCGTTCTCGCTCGCGCTCACGCGGTCGATCGGCGCGCCCGATGATGCGCTCTACGATCCGGCGGTGCACGGCTCGCGTCCATGGCGCGTCTAGCGATGGCGGCACCACCGGTTCGGCGGCGCCGGCCGTTGCCTAACGCAATCCGGTGAAGCGCTACCACGCGCGGTGGGTGGTGCCGATCACGGCGCCGTCCATCCACGACGGCACGGTCGCCGTCGACGGGGCGCGCATTGCGTACGTCGGGCCGCGCGGATCGGCGCCGCCGGGCGGCGACGTCGACCTCGAAGACGCGGTCCTGCTGCCGGGGCTCGTCAACGCCCACACGCACCTCGAGCTCACGGCGTTCCGTGGCCTCATGCCCGACGTCCCGTTCCGCGACTGGATCGTGCGGCTGCAGTCCGCGAAAGTCTCGGTGATGACGCCGGAACGCTACCTCGACTCGGCGCGGTTAGGCATCGCGGAAGGGCTGCGGGCGGGCGTCACCACGTACGCCGATACGTGCGACTCGGGCGCCGCGCTCCCGGCGATGTGCGAGATGGGCGTGCGCGGCATCGTGTACCAGGAAGTGTTCTCGCCGTCGCCGGATGCGTCGCGCGTCGCCGGCGCCATCGCCGCGCTGCGCCTGCGCCTAACGGATCTCGAGCCCCGGCAGACGCTCCTCGTGCGGCTCGGCATCTCGCCCCACGCGCCGTACACGGTGAGCGATCCGCTGTTCATCGCGGCCGCCGGCGCCGGCTACCCGCTGGCCGTGCACATCGCCGAAAGCGACGCGGAAACGCGCCTCGTGCGCGACGGCGACGGACCGTTCGCCGATGGCCTGCGCCGCCGCGGCATCACCATCGCGCCGCGCGCGCGATCCCCCATCGCGCTCCTCGAATCGCTCGGCGTGCTGCGCGCGCGCCCGCTGCTCATCCACGCCGTGCACATCGACGACGCCGACATTGCCGCCATCGCCGCGGCGCACGCCGCCGTGGCGCACTGCCCGGTGTCCAACGCCAAGCTCGGCCACGGCATCGCACCGCTCGAGCGATTGCTGGCCGCCGGCGTCGCGGTCGGACTCGGCTCCGACTCGATGGCCGCCAACGACCGGATGGATCTGCTCGAGGAAGCCCGCGCCGCCGCGCTCGCCCAACGCGTGCGCACGGGCCGCCCCGAGGCGCTCCCGCCGCACGACGCGCTGGCGCTGGCCACGTTAGGCGGTGCGCGCGCGCTCGGACTCGACGACCGCGTGGGATCGCTGGAGCCCGGCAAGGATGCCGATCTCGCCGCGTTCCCGCTGCCGGCCGGCTTCGGCGATGCCAACCCCGAGGCCGCGGCGGTGTTTGCGCTAGGAGGCACGCCGGCCCGGCTGGTCACCGTCGCCGGCGTGCTGCACGCGGTGGACGGCCGCGTGCTCAGCGGCGACCGCGAGGTGCCCCATCGCGTACGCGATACCGCGTCGCGCCTCGCCGCGCACCTGGCGGACGGTTAGGCGTTAGGAGCCGGCGCGCTTCGTCCAGATCACCACGACGCCGCACGCCGACGACGCCGATGCGTACGCGGGCGGCACGTTCGCGGCCCCGTCGTACACCTCTACCGCCGCGATCTCGCCCGGCTTGAAGTAGGCATCCGGGCTGTTCTCCATCTGGAACGGGACGCCGTCCACGTAATACTCGATCGGACAGATGCCCGCGTGCATCAAGTCGGAGAAGCGCGAGCGCGTCATCTGCACCAGCGGCGGCCCGCCCGAGTCCGGATACACCAGCTGCACGCCGCGCGCCCGCCGCAAAATGTCGGTGATCTGCGTCGGATGCAGCGAGTCGATGGCGGCGCTGTTGAAGAACGTCGCGCCGGGATACTGCCGCGCCTTCTGCTGCAACGCGTACGCGTCATGCCGCCGCGCCTGCACGCGAACCGTGTCCAGCACTGTCGTCGCAACACGCAGCGCGAACGACCGCGTCGTCGTTCGATTCGGATGCAGCACGACGATGACTCGACTCGGCAGGAAGCCGATGCGCTGGACCTGCACGTCCCAGCTGCCGGCCGGAAGCGACGGCAGCCGAAAATGACCTTGCTCGTCCGCTCGGGCCGCGCCCGGAACGCCGGCCAGCTCGAGCTGGGCGCCGGCGAGCGGATGACCAGCGGTGTCAGTCACGACTCCATCCAGCGATGCCGTGCGCGCCGTCTCGTCGGGTGCCACGGGGTCCGCACCCGGTGCAACGGACACGTCCTGCCTAACGAGCCGTCGGGCCGGGATGGTCACCGACAGCATGCCGCTCGCGCGCCGGCCGGCAACCGCCCGCATTGTCACGACGGCGTCCCCCGGAATTCCGCATACCGCGTATGACCCGTCCGCTGTCGCCGTGACAGGCACCACGTGATTCGTCTGGACGACGCCTTTTTTCTCTACGACGAGGTCCGACCACGACAGCGTCAGCGTCGCGGACGCGACCGGCACCCCGGTGTCTGCATCGTGCACGCTGCCGATGAGAATGCTCTGTCCGCCCGCGGCCTTGCTCGCCGGACACATCGCGTCGAGCAGCGTCGACACGGAGGGGACGAAGAGCACGACCGTATCGACGACGCCGGCGCGCACCGCCACCGACTGCGGGTTAGGCGTGACGCCGATGGCGTCGAGATCCCGGGATTCGAAGGCGACGCGATACGAACCCGCCGGCACCGACTCGAAGACGAAGTGTCCGTCGGCATTCGTCGTCGCCGACAACGACGTCCCGACGAGAAACACCGATGCGTCGCCCAATGGCTCGTCATCGAGGCTGTCGAACACGACCCCTGTGATTTCGCCGGCCGACGCCGGCGCTTGCTGCGCAACGGCGCGCCTGCCGGCCGCCGCGATTGCGACGCCCGCCAGGAGAAGGATCCATTGCGACCAGCGTTCCGGCCCCGTGCTCATTGTGGTGCCTCGCACCCTGTCAGAGCTCAATCCCGTGCGCACGCTGCGGGTGCAAGATCTCGCGTGGGCGGCGGCCGAGCTGCGCGCGTTCATACCATCGGACGCGCCGGCTATTCCCCGGCCACGGGCCAGCGCGTTATCATAGAGTATTATTGACTTTCCCTCACCAGACCTGCAATGGCCGAAAGCAGCATCAACGGACGCACGACCAAGATATGGCGGGACGGGCAGTTAGTCCCCTGGGATGACGCCACGATTCACGTGATGAGCCACGTAGTCCACTACGGGTCGTGCGTGTTCGAGGGCATCCGCTGTTACGACACGCCGGCCGGCCCTGCGGTGTTCCGTCTGCCGGATCACATCCGGCGTCTGCACGACTCGTGTCGCATCTATCGAATGCCGATGCGGCACAGCATCGACGCGCTCGCGCAGGCCTGTCTCGATACAGTGGCGGCCAACGACGTGCGCGCCTGCTACCTGAGGCCGGTGGTGATTCGCACCGGCGAGCAGATGGGCGTGTACCCAGTCGATGTACCGGTCGAGACGTTCGTCATCGCGTGGCGATGGGGGAGTTATCTGGGCGACGACGCCTTGGCTAACGGAGTCGACGTGTGCGTCTCGAGCTGGCGCCGTGCCGCGCCCGACACGTTCCCGGCCCTGGCCAAAGCGGGCGGCAACTATCTGAACTCGCAGTTGTCCAAGACGGAAGCGCGGCTGGACAAGTACTCGGAGGGCATCATGCTCGACTCCTTCGGCTTCGTGGCCGAAGGGAGCGGCGAGAACTTGTTCTTGATCCGTGATGGTGTCGTGTACACGTCGGGATTGTCGTCGGGGATCCTGAGCGGAATCACGCGCGATTCGGTGATGCGCATCGCGCAGGATCTCGGGCATGAGGTGCGCGAGCAGACCCTGCCGCGGGAAATGCTCTACATTGCGGACGAGCTCTTTTTCTCGGGCACGGCTGCCGAGCTCACGCCTATCCGCTCGGTCGATCGCATTCAGGTCGGCAGCGGCAAGCCGGGCCCGATCACGCGCGCGATTCAGGAGCAGTTCATGGGGATTGCCACCGGTCGGATTGAAGATCGGTATGGATGGTTGACACCGTTGCCGGTGGCTGCGGAGGCCGAGCGTTAGTGCGGCGCCGCGCCCGAACGGTACAGCTGTCGGCAAAACGGTTGGGGTTTGCCGAGTTACAGCACTTTGTCGGTCTCGTCAGTGTAACAGAGGGCGTATGCGCCGCGACATCGCGGCGCCATGCTACTCGCGGCGTGTCACGCTAGAGGACCCGCTCCCGCCCTGACGACCGTGGCGGGAGTTTTCGTAGGTAGAATCGGAGGGTTCCGTGGTCGTCGGTTGTCTGGCGCTGAATGCTTCGTTCGAGCCGCTCACGATGGTTCCAATGCGGCGCGCCTTACGGCTGGTCCTCGATGGCAAGGCTGAGATCATCGAGGCCGATGCCGGTCGCTTCGTGCACTCGGAGCGTCTGACCCTGCCGCGCCCGGCGGTCATCCGATTGGTGCGGTTCATCCATGTGCCCCGCCGGTTCCGCCGCCAGGTGACCAACACGTTCCTGTTCGCGCGCGACCGCTATCGCTGTCAGTACTGCGGCCGCACGGCGGCCGAGCTGCGTCCCCGGGAATCGCTCACGCGCGATCACCTGATTCCGATGTCGCGCGGCGGCACGAACGATTGGACGAACGTCGTCACGGCGTGCTCGCCGTGCAACACGCGCAAGGGCAACCGTATGCCGGAGGAGATCGGCATGCACCCGCTCACCGCGCCGGTTGAGCCGCACTTCGTGCACCTGAGCTGGGCGGTGCGCCGTCTCACCCCGACGCAGTCGAAGTACATCAAGTTGTTTTACGGGGAGGACACGCTGCACCAGCTGGAGCTGCTGGAGTCGGGCCACACGATCCGCCGGTCGCGGACCCTCATGGCCTGACTAGGGGCGGACCGGAGGGCGGACGACGCTGGCCTGTCCGCCTTCACTCCCGGTACTCCCTCGTCCGCGCTTCGTAGTGCCGCTGCTTACCGCCTAACACACGGGTGATGAGCGTCGTCACCCCTCGGCCTAACGCAGTGCCCGGATTCTTCTCGCCGTGCACCGCCGGCGTCAACTCGCCCCGCAGCCACCGCTCCACTTCGTCGAGATCGTTCACCGACAGCATCTCGACATCCAGCGTGCCCGTCCAGTAATAGCGACCATGCCCCGTCGGCGGTGCGATCTTCGGCACGAACGGCTTCGCCAACGCCGAGTCCACCCGGGCCATCCCGGTCGAGGAGCCGAGCGATGTCACGCGGTCGCCTTCGATGCGGGTCGCGCTGTAGCGCCGCTCGAGCGGATTGTAGCGAACGATGACGTCCCACTCGGTGTGCCGCTGCAGGTTGTCGAACAAGCCGCCCGACGCCCACAACTCGAGGCGATAGTGCAGACGCGCGGGGAAGCCGCTGTGCAGAAGGTCGGTGAGACTCCTGTCGTCGAGCACCCGCGTGGCGCTCACCGACGGCACCGCACCTTCGGCCGCTGTCTGTGGCAGCGCGATCTGCAGGCGCGCATCGCGCTGCGCCGCAATCGGCGCCGCAATGCACAGCGCCAGGCACGCCACGAATGCGAGCCGCACGGCTCAGAAGCGATGCCGGAGTCGGACGACCACGTTGACCGGATGCTTCCAGTCGGTCACCGACTTTGCGACGAACACCCCGAGCACTTCCGCATCGAGTCCGATGCCGACGTCGGCCTTGTAATCGCGCAGGGGAAATGCGCTGGCATCTTCGATTCCGCCCGTGGGCGAGAGCTGATGCAGCAGCCAGCCGCGCCCCGCATCGCTGAACAGCACCCATTGCAGCGGATGATAGAACGTCCAGCTCCAGCCGCCGCTGCCGCTCTGCGCGCCCCAGTCGCCGAACAGGTGCAGGTGCAGATCGCCGCGGTATTCCACCTGTGCCAGCAGCACGCGGTCGCACTGCGCCGGCGTTCCCGGAATGGCCTGGCCGGCGCTGCACGACAACACGTCGGATTCGCCCGCCAGCGGCTGCCGGAAGTCGTAGCCGGGCAGGGAGCCCGAGCCGCCTAACGAGAAACGGCGTTCGAGCGGCAGCGGATCGCCGCCTAACCAGCCGCCCGTGAACAGCCGGACGTTGAGCTGCGACTCGGGCGACAGGCGGTTGTATCGGCGCAGGTCGAGCACGCCGCGCGTGTAGGCCACCGGCACCGGCTGCCCATCCGGCGAGGGCGCACGCACGACCGTCGACGCCGGGCCGAGGACCACGTGATTGCTGAATCCGTGCTCGAGCTCCGCCGTGATGAGCCACCCGGTCCACGGATTGTCGCGGTCGTTCCGTGTGTCGTAGCGCACCTCGGCCGTCGCGAGCGTGAAGGTGCCGGCATCCATCACCGGGTTGGGCCGCCAGGTCCCGTCCGTGCGGAACAACGTCCACGGATCGCGTGTGGCCCGCGGCTGCCACCGCTCCTCGCCCAAGCCTAACGTGAGCGAGAGCGTCGTGCCATCGCGCAGCGCGAGGTAGCCCCGCGCGCCCTTGCGATTGTAGTAGTCGCGGTAGTCGCGCTTGAGGAAAAACGATGCCAGCCCGATCTCGCTGTCCCGCAGCTGCCACGTCTCCACCGGCTCGACTTCGTCGAACGCCTCGGCGCCGAAGGCCACGCCGCGCGCGTAGCCGAGCTGCAGCTCCGCCTGTGCATCGTAGCCGAGGTTGTCCGCCTTCCAGGCGAAGTGATCGGCCGACCGGTAGATGCCTAACGCCTGGATGCTGAAGGGGCCGAGCGAGGAATTCTGCCGGATCTGCGGGCCCAGGATCACCGGCAGCCCTTCGACGCGGTTGTACGTCCCGCTGCGGAGCACCACGCGGTTGTGGGTGCGCAGGTGACGCCGCTTCCATTGACGGAACCAGCTGGCGACACCCTGCGACTCGTCGCGCAGCGCGACGACCTCGTCGCCCTCGACCCGGTACGCCAGGCGCGGCGCGTAGATCTTGATCGCGCCGCCCACGCTCGTGCTGTCCGCGCCATCGACCGTGCCGCCGGTGACCACGAGCTCGCTGTCCACGCGCGCTCCGTGCAGCAGCGTCACGTCGCCGTTGATCACCACCACCCGGCCCGTGACGTGGCCGCCGATCACCAGCGGCGCGTCCAGCACGGCCACGTTCCCCTCGACCGTCTGGTCCTGCGCGATGGTCGTGGCCTTGGTCACCCGCAGCGCCGCCGGCTGGTTGTAGAGATAGGCCACCGCCGACGCATCGTCGTAGCTCAGCGAATCGATGCGCTGCGCCGTGTCGGCGGCTTGCGCGCCGACGCGCGCGCCGGCGAGCGCGCCCGCGACGGCGCATGTCGCGGCGATCCACGCGCCGCGCCTCACGAGCCGCCGCCCCAGTCCACGCCTAACCGCCGCATGCGGCGATAGAGATTCGGCCGGTCCGTTTGCAGGCGCCGCGCCGCGTCGGTCACGTTCCCATTGGTCATCGACAGCGCGCGCAGGATGAGCAGCCGCTCGTATTCGTCCAGCGCATCGTTGAGCGGCCGATCGAGCTGCGCCGCGTCCGGCGGCGCGTCAGGCGACGCCTCCGTGCCCGGCTCGATCCGCAGCACCTGGCCGACGTCCGCCGCGCGCACATCCTCCCCGGCGTGAAAGATCGCCAGCCGCTCCACGATGTTTGCCAGCTCGCGCACGTTGCCCGGCCACCGGTGCCGCTGCAGCAGCGCCAGCGCGTCCTCGTTCCACCGCGGCGCCGGTCGTCCGCTGCGCGCGCGATAGACCGCCGAAAAGTGCAGCACCAGGGGCGTGATATCCGCCGGACGCTCGCGCAGGGGCGGCAGCGCCAGCGGAATCACGTTGAGCCGGAAGTACAGATCCTCCCGGAACGTGCCGTCGCGCGATGCGCGTTCGAGATCCCGATTGGTCGCGGCGACGATGCGCACGTCCACCGGAATCGGTTTCGCTCCGCCCACGCGCTCGATCTCCTTTGCCTCCATCGCGCGGAGCAGCTTGGCCTGCGCTTCTGCGCCCAGGTCTCCGACCTCGTCGAGAAACAGCGTGCCGGTGTCGGCCAGCTCGAAGCGGCCGATACGCTTCTCCAGCGCGCCGGTGAACGCGCCGCGCTCGTGGCCGAACATCTCGCTTTCGATGAGATCGCGCGGGATCGCCGCGCTGTTCACGCGGATGAACGGCCGCGCATGCCGCGCGCTCAACCGATGGATCGCCGCCGCAACCAGTTCCTTCCCGGTGCCCGATTCGCCGGTGATCAAGACGCGAGAATCGGTCGGCGCCACGCGCTCGATGAGGGCCCGCACCCGCGCCATCGCCGGGCTCGTGCCCACCATCTCGCTCGTTAGGCCAATGTCCTCGCGCAGCGCCCGCGCCTCGCGCCGGGCGTGGCGCAGCTCGAGCGCCGACCCCAGCGTGAGCAGCACGCTCTCGGGCGTCAACGGCTTCTCGAGAAAGTGAAAGGCGCCGAGCTTCGTCGCCTTGACCGCGTCGGCCAGTCCGGCGCGCCCGCTCATCATCACCACGGGTACGTCGGGGAGCTGCTCGCGCAGACGAGTGAGCGTCGCCATCCCGTCGAGCTCGCCGGGCATCATGAGATCGAGCAGCACCGCGTCGGGCTCGCGCTCTTGTGCTAACGTCGCCCCGGCCGTCCCGGAGCTCGCGTCCCGCGTCGTGTAGCCCTCGGCGACGAGCAGCGCCGACACCATCCGGCGCAGGTTGGGCTCATCGTCGATGATGAGAATCTCGCCCTTGGGCGTCATCTAGGGCGCGTTAGCGCGCGTCGCTGCTGCCCGGCACGCGCGGCGCCGCCGTCCCGGGCACGCCGCGCTGCGCGTTCGCCGGCAGCGAGTCCGGCGCACGCTCCGACAACAGCCTGGTCGTGAACCGCTGTCCCTCCGAAATGCGCTCGATCTCAACCGCCATCGAATCGATGGCCTGTTCCATCCGCGTCAAGCGCTCCGTTAGGTCGTTAGGCAGCGCCTTGGGATCGATGCCGCGCTCCATGCGCTTGGCGTGCGCCCGGGCCAACGGAAATCCGACCACGATGGCGATGATCATGAGCATGCCGCTGATAGGAACCAGGACATCAGGACCCACGTATCGTTTCCTCCAGCGCCGGCGCCGCCGGCGTCTCGTTGATGGGAAGCACCAACCGGATCTCCGTGCCCTCGCCGGGACGGCTCGTCGCATCCACAGTTCCGCCGTGCGCCAACACCGTCTGCCGAGCGATCGCCAACCCCAAGCCCGTGCCTCCGGGTTTTTGCGTCACGTACGGATCCCAGATCCGTGCGAGCGCGTCCGGCGCGATCCCTAACCCCGTATCTCGCACGCACAATTCGACCGCATCCCCAACCACGCCATTCCCGTTCGCATGCGCGCGCGCCACCCGCACAGCCACATCGCCGCCGTCGCGGCACGCGTCCACCGCATTCATCAAGACATTGGACAGCGCGCGGGCCAGCGCATCGTAGTGGCCCGTCACTAACGGAACGTCCTCCTCGACCGACACGCGCACCGGCACGCGGTCCGTCGCGATGGCGCGCGCCGCATACCGCGCCAGCTCGCCCACGTCGACCGCCGCCGGCGGTCCCTCCGGCAGCCGGCCGAATTGCGCAAAGTTCCGCGCCATCTCTTCCAACCGCCGGGACTCCGTCTCCAATACATCCACTACGTCGACAAGACGCGGATCGGAGTCACGTTTGAGCCGCGCCACCGCCAATCGAATCGGCGTGAGCGGATTCTTGAGCTCGTGTGCCACCCGGCGCGCCGTCTCCCGAAACGCTTCCAGCCGGCTCGCCTCACGATCGCGCGTGCGCGCCGCCTCGAGATCCGCGGCCATCGCGCGCATCCGTTGTCGCAACAACTCGAACTCCGGAGCGCCGCGCCGCGGCGGACCGGCTGGTAACGGCTCGCCCCGCGCGATGTGATCCGCCCACGCCACGATCTCGCCGAGTGGTCGGCTCAGCTGCCGGCTCAAATGACCCGCAACGCGCGATGCCAGCAGCGCGACCAACAGCGATCCGAGCAGCGCAGTGACAATGACGAGCACCACAATGCGCGACGTCAAGTACCCGACGCGCTTTGCCTGCACGAGCGACGCGGCCAGCTCCCGTTCGTGCGCGTCTACCGCTGCGCGCTGCGCGCTCGTCAGCGGCGCCTGCCGCGCCGCATCGATCGCTCGACGCCCCGTGTTCGCTACGTTGTCCCACGCTTTGCTCGCGCTCAACACCGGTAGCGTGCTGCTGACGACGACGGCCCCGCCCACCATCAAAAGGGTGGACGGGATCACCGCGAACAGCACCAGATACAGGAGTACGCGCGTACGAAAAGTGAAGCGACTCACATGTCCTCTCTCGAGCCGCGAATGCGGGCAGCGTGGTGATCGAGAGGAAATTAACTGAAAAGAGGCTCGTCGCTCGATGCTGAAAACCAGGATGCATCTCGGCCGCGACCCCGGGCACCGTCTACCCGCGTCGCGTAACTAGCTATAGATTAACGCAATCGTGATCCGCCCCTTAGTCCGAGACTGATGTCGACCTCGTGGACCCTCGCACGCACGTTTGGCGCGCGCGCAGAGGAACACCCCGATCGTGCCATGCTGGTCGCGGGGGGACGCACGTGGTCCTATGGACAGGTGGATGCGAAGGCCTCTGCGCTCGCCGCCGCGTTGGGCGAGCTGGGCATCGAAGCGGACGATCGCATCGCCATCGTCATGCCCAACTGGCCCGAGTGGGTGATCACCCTGCTCGCCGCCGCCAAACTCGGCGCCACCATCGTACCGCTCAATGCTCGGCTCAGCTACCACGAGCTCAAGTACCAGCTGCGGCACGCCGAGGTGTCCGCGGTGTTTGCGGCGGAACGACACGGCGGCATCGACTACCTCCAGATTTTCGAGGACATTATCGCCGAGCTGCCGGACCTGTTGTACCTCGTCACCGTTGGCGACGAGGAGTTGTGGTACGATGACAGGATCTTCCGCTTCGAGGATCTGTTGTCGAGCGGGGAAGGGCGCGCGCTTCCGTCGCACTCCGAGGTCGATGACGACTCCGATCTCGCCCTGCTGTACACGTCGGGCACGATGGGTAAACCGAAAGGCGTGCGACTGTCGCACCGGACCATTGTCGAAACGGCACTGCGCACCGGTGAAGCACTCGAGGTGGAACCCGCCGATCGCGTGCTCGTCTCGGTGCCGCTATTCACGATCTTCGGCTTCAGCATCGTGGTCGGTACGCTTGCCGCAGGCGCAACGGTGGTGTTGCTCGACACCTTCGACGCCGAGCGCGCCATCGACTTGCTGCGACGCGAAAATGTGACCGTGATGCACGGTGTGCCCACGATCTACCACCTCATCATGCGGTCGCCCGGATTCGATCCCGGCGCGTTCCCGCATCTCCGCACCGGTGTTGTTGCCGGCGGTCCGGTCCACGAAGATCTCGTGCGCCGCATCCGCCGGTGGTGCGATGTGCAGGTGGCATATGGCCTCACCGAGACGGGGCCGACGGTGACGATCACTCGCTTCAACGACTCCGACGAGAAGCGCCTCACGACGGTGGGTCGCCCGCTGCCGGGTGTCGAGATCAAAGCGGTGGACTTCGTGACTGGTGCACTGCACGGCCCCGAAGCAGTCGGCGAAATCGCCGTGCGGGGCCCGAACGTGATGCAAGGCTACGCCCGCATGCCCGCGGAGACCGCCCGGTCGTTCTCCCCGGAAGGCTTCTTCCTGACTGGTGATCTCGGCATCATCGACGAGGAAGGCTATTTGCGGATTGTTGGGCGCACCAAGGAAACGATCGTGCGCGGCGGATATCAGATCTATCCGCGCGAGGTCGAAGACCTTCTGCGCGCTCACCCTGCAGTCGACGACGTCTGCGTGATCGGTGTTCCCCATGATGTCATGGGCGAGCTGGTCTGCGCGTGCGTCGTGCCAGTGGAAGGCGCGGTCATCACCGGCGACGAATTGAAAGATTTCGCCCGCGATACGATGGCCGACTACAAACTCCCTGATCTCGTCCGCTTCTTCGACACTTTCCCCATGACCGGGAGCGGGAAGGTGAAGCGGCGGGAGCTCGAGCGCACGGTGTCGCTCGAATACACTGCTACGATAGGAAGCACATGAACTCACGCAACATGCGACCGGCGCCGTCCCGGATTCCGGTCACTCCCGTGCATCGAGGTCCGCAAGCCATGGCGGCGCAGTCGTTCGGCGCGCCGCCGTTCGTGCATGCGCCCAATGCCGCGCTCCTCATCGATTTCGACAACGTCACGATGGGGATCCGTTCCGACCTGGGACACGAACTTCGTAATCTGCTCTCGTCGGACATCATCAAAGGCAAAGTCGCGGTGCAGCGCGCGTACGCCGACTGGCGGCGCTATCCGCAGTACATCGTGCCGCTGACCGAAGCGTCGATCGACCTCATTTTCGCGCCGGCGTACGGCTCCTCCAAGAAGAACGCGACCGACATTCGGTTGGCGATCGATGCGCTGGAGCTCGTGTTCACGCGCTCGGAGATCGGCACATTCATCTTGCTGTCGGGCGACTCCGATTTCTCGAGTCTCGTCGTCAAGCTCAAGGAGTACGGGAAGTACGTGATCGGCGTCGGCATTCGCGAATCGTCGAGCGATTTGCTCGTCATGAATTGCGACGAGTACTACAGCTACAACGCGCTTGCCGGCTTGGTGAAGTCCGGCGAGGACGAACACGTTTCGCGCGATCCGTGGGAATTGGTGGTGGAAGCGGTGTCCCGCATGAAGCGGAACGGCGATGTGATGCGCGCCGACCGCCTGAAGCAGGTGATGCAGGACATCGACAATTCGTTCGACGAGAAGAACCTCGGTATGGCGAAGTTCTCGCGGTTCGTCACCGAGGCGGCCCAGCGCGGGCTGCTCAAGCTGACGAAGCTCGAGAATGGGCAGATGGAGGTGGACGCGGCGGGCGAGGGTGCGGCCGCGGCGGCGCCTGCGGCGCCGCGCGCGTCCGCGCCTAACGGACTAACGGAGGAGCGCGCGAACGGCACCGAGGAGACGGCGCGCCGCGGCCGCCGCGGCCGCGGTCGCGGACGCGACCGCAACCGCGGCGCCCCGGCGCCCGCAGCGGCGCGCGACGCCCACCTCGCGCCGCCCATGGCCGAGCCCGTCGCCGCTCCGCCCACGGCCGAGATGACGGGCGAGCGCCTCACCCGCGAGGAAGCCCTCGACCTGGTCCAGCGCGCCGTCGCCCAGGTCGGCGCCACGTCCGCCGAACCCGTGCCCGCGTCCGTCGTTAGGCGTGCGGCCCGCGAGCTCCTCGGCCGCGACTCGGAGTCGCTCAACGAGCGGTTCTTCCACCGCATCCTGCGCGATGCGCACGATGCGGAACGGATCGACCTCCGCCTCCACGGCGAGGACTACGAGGTGGCGCCCGCCGCGGCCCGCGCGGCTGCCGCCGCGCCGGCCGCGCCGGCCGCCGATGCAGCAACCGACGCGAGCCAGGCCCAACGGAGCGTCGCCAACGCCGCATCCCTGCGCCGCGGCATGCGCCACCGCGGACTTCGCACCAGCCGCGCCGGCGAGCTGCCGCCGGATCTCTTCTCGGTCGGCGTCGTTGGCCTAACGCCAGCCGAACCGGAAGCCGCGCCCGAGCCGGCCGCCGAGGCCGTTCCGGAGGCCGGCACAGAGGCCGTCGCCGACACCGCGCCGGCGCGGCGCCCGCGCGGCCGTCGCGCCGGCAAATCCGGCGCCCGCACACGCGGCAAGACAGCCACCGCTGCCGCCGCCCCCGCCCAGACCGAGGCGCCCGCCAAACCGCGCCGATCCGGCGGCGGACGGGCCCGAAAGAAAACGGCCGAGCCGACAGCCCCGCCCGCCGGAGGCGAGGGATGACCGAGAACGCCGCGCGCACCGCGCGGCGTTCTCGCATCGCGGCGCTCGGGCGCCCGTTGCCGCGGTCGTTCTACGACCGCGACACGGAGCTCGTCGCCCGCGGTTTGTTAGGCGCCGTGCTGCGCTCCGTCACCCCGGATGGCATCACCGCCGGCCGCATCGTGGAGACCGAAGCCTACCTCGGCGAGCACGACGGCGCGTGCCACGCCGCCGCAGGCCTAACGCAACGCACCCGGTGGCTCTACGGCCCGCCCGGCATCGCGTACGTCTACTTCATCTACGGCGTCCACTGGTGCTTCAACGCGGTCACACGGCGCGAAGGCTTGCCGAGCGCCGTGCTCGTCCGAGCGCTCGAACCGGTCGATGGACTCGAGCTCATGCGCCGCCGCCGCGGTGCCGCGATGGCCGATCGCGACCTGACCAACGGACCGGGCAAGTTGTGCGCGGCGCTCGCGATCACCGGCGCCGCCAGCGGTGCTCGCCTCGACCGTCCGCCGCTCTCGATTCTGCGCGGAAAGCCGGTGCCCGATGCGAACGTCGCCGTGTCACCGCGCATCGGCATCAGCCGCGCCGCCGACTGGCCGCTCCGCTGGTACATCAAGGACAACCCGTTCGTCTCGCGCGCACCGAGCCCCAGGCCGCGCCACCCGCGGCGTGCGCATGCGCGCTGAAGAGACACCGGGAATTTCCGAGCGCGCCGCGCGCCTCTACCGCGATGCCATCGTCATCGACACGCACAACGACCTCGCCACGAAGATGCTCGACGAGGGATATGACCCGGCTGTGCGCCACTCGCCGTCCGAGGGCCACACCGATGTGCCGCGGCTGATTGAATCGGGCATTACCGCCCAGGTGCTGGCCGCGTGGGTCGACGCGCCCTATGCCCAACGCGGCGCCGGCGCCGCATTCGAGCGCGCGCTGGCCGGCACGGACGCGATTCACGCGCTCATCGACGCCAGACCGGACGCGCTCCGCTTTGCTGCCACCGGCGCCGACATCCGGCGCGCCAAGGCCGACGGCGTCGTCGCGATCCTGATCGGCGTCGAAGGCGGACACGCGATCGAAGACTCGCTCGACCATCTTCGCGAGCTCAAGCGCCGCGGCGCCTGCTACCTCACGCTCACGTGGAACAATGGAAACCACTGGGCGGGATCGTCGATCGGCTCCGGATCCACCCGCACCGCCGGCCTCACGCCGTTCGGCCGCCAGGTGATCGCCGAGCTCAATCGGTTAGGCATGCTCGTCGACGTGTCCCACACGTCGAGCGAAACGCTCATCGATGTCCTCGCCGCGTCGCAGGCGCCGGTCATCGCGTCCCACTCGAGCGCCCGGGCGCTCGCCGACCATCCGCGGAATCTCAGCGACGAGGAGCTGCGCGCCATCGCCGCGCGCGGCGGCGTGATCTGCGTCAACTTCTACTCGCGCTTCATTGAGGTGCGCATGCGCGCCGCGATGGATGCTGCCGAAGCCAGAGCCGAAGCCGAGCCGGCCGGCACGGCCGCGCAACGATCCGCCCGGCTCGAGGATCTGCTGGCGCGCATTCCGCCCACGCCGCTCTCCATCCTCATCGACCACATCGACCACGTGGCCCGCGTTGCCGGCATCGACCACGTCGGACTCGGCAGCGACTTCGACGGTATCCGCCTAACGCCAGCCGGCCTCGACGACGTCACGGCCTACCCGCGCATCGCGCAGGCGCTCCTCGATCGCGGCTACAGCGACGACGATGTCCGCAAAGTCCTCGGCGCCAACGTCCTTCGTCTCATCGACACCGTGGTGACCGCGATCCCGCGCTGATGCACGTCCGTCGCCCGTCTTGTCTGTGTCCGCCTGTTGTCCGCCTTAACTCTCCGGCTTTTACTCCGGTCTATCGATCGACGACCCGAAGTTGTACCGGATTCCGCCTTCCAACATGTACGTCGACCGGCCATTCAACAGGAAGTTCGCTGCCGATGGCATGTAGGTCACCTGGCCAAACAACGAATACCGGCGATACGACGCCTGCAGTCCGGCGAGCGCCATGAAGGAAATCCTGTCGCGGTTGTTCTGCAGCTGATCCTGGATCTGCGGCTCGACCAGCGGATCCGCGGGCTGATCGATCTGTCCAACCTGCTGGATCAGATTCATCGAAAACCCGACGCCGCCATACGGACGGAAGCTCCCCCATGCCACTGGAAACGCCAAGGCCGCCGCGCTGTACCGCCGCATGTCCTTCATCGCGACGCGATAGCTATTCCCCTGGTTGTCTGTCACCGCCGACGTGGTATTGAAGAAATCCTGCTCGCCGGAGATGTAGAGACCGCCCTTGCTGCGCGTGACGATCATGTCGAACCCGATCGACGGAGCAACATGGTTCGATACCGTCGTCGTCGAGAACGTCATGAGGCCGGCCTTCGCTCCCCAGAACCACGAGTCCTGGAAGGGTCGGTTCGACTGGGCCGCACCGACCGCCGGTAGCAGCGCCACGAGGGCGAGCCCGGAAGTCATCCACCGGACCGTGCGCATGGTGAAACTCCTCATGTGTGAAAAAGGAGAGGGCTGAGTAGTTGGACTTGGAAGAACTGGGGACGTGCGTGCGGGTCTTGCCTTGGAAAACAGTCCTGTTATGGCGCTTAAGGTCATGTCAGAGACGAGAGTGACGCAGAGTGGTCACGCAGGCCGGACGGCTCCGTCATCCTGACATCCCCCGATCGACTGCTTGCCGTCGCTCGTCCGGGCGAACCCATCTGCTTGACCGCGAGCGTCGCGTCCGCCAGCTTGGCGAAAGACGCGTGATCGGGCGGGGCGGAATCCCAGAGGGAGTGAACAGCATGAAAGAGCACGCCGCCGCCATGTATCCGCCGGTCGAGCAGTTTCACAGCGCGGTGTACGGCACCGTGTTCGGCCGGCGTATGGAAACCGTGCACCGGCTCCGCGCGGGCGATGCGCTGATTCTCGTCCCGGATCCGCCGGGCACGGACAACCCCGCGGTGTGGGTGCATGCCGCCGGCGGCGACGTCGTTGGGCACCTGCCGTTTGCAGTGTCGGGCTGGCTCGTGCCGTGGATGCTGGACGGCGGCCGGTGTCAGGCGCGTGTGCAGCGGGTCGAGGCGGACGACGTCGCCAGCTGGAAGCGCGTCATCGTCCACCTCACCCTGGGCGCCCTCTAACTGAGTTAGACGAGTCCCAGCGCCTGGCCGACCCGCCGGAACGCACGCACGGCGGTGTCGAGATCGTCGCGGGTGTGCGCCGCGGACAACTGGCAGCGGATGCGCGCGTGGCCCTGCGGCACCACCGGATAGCCGAAGCCGGTCACGAAGATTCCTTCATCCAGCATCATCTCGCTCATCTTGATGGCTAACGCCGTTTCACCGACGATGATCGGGACGATCGGCGTCTCGCCCGGGATCGGCTTGAACCCCGCTTCCGTGATCGCGCCGCGAAAGTACGCGGTGTTCTCGCGCAGCCGCTCGACGCGATCGGGATGCTGCTCGATGAACGTCACGGCGGCCAGCGCACTGCCGGCGACCGTCGGCGGCAGCGCGTTCGAGAAGAGCTGCGGACGCGAGCGCTGCGTGAGATAATCGGTGAGCGCCGCCGCGCCCGCCGTGAATCCGCCGGCCGCGCCGCCCACTGCCTTACCGAGCGTCGACGTGATCACGTCGACCTCGCCCAACACACCGTGATACTCGGCCGTGCCGCGGCCGCGCGTGCCCAACACTCCGGTGCCGTGCGAATCATCCATCACCACGATCGCATCGTGCTTGCGCGCGAGCTCCAGAATGTCCGGCAGTTTCGCGATGTCTCCTTCCATCGAGAACACGCCATCGGTCCAGATGATCCGCCGCCGCGCGCCGCCGGCCGCGGCGAGCTTCGCTTCGAGGTCGCCCATGTCCGAGTGCTTGTACACCGCGGTCGTCACCTTCGTGATCGCTTTCGCCAAGCGGATCGAATCGATGATCGACGCGTGGTTGAGCGCGTCGGAAATCACGAAGTCGCCTTCCTCGACCACGGTCGCGGTGAACCCCTCGTTCGCATTCCACGCCGACACGTACGTGAGCGACGACTCCGTGCCGACGAACCGGGCCAGCGCGCGTTCGAGGTCGCGGTGGATCGTGAACGTGCCGCAGATGAATCGGACGCTGCCCGTGCCGGCGCCGAAGCGCTCGAGCGCATCCTCGCCGCCCTTGATCACCGCCGGCTCCGCCGACAAGCCCAGATAGTTGTTGGATGACAGGATGAGCACGTCGCCGCGTCCTTCCATGCGCACGTGCGCGGCTTGCGGCGACTCGAGATAGTTGAGCCGCTTGTAGACACCGTCTTGCTTGAACGCGTCGAGGGCGCCGTTCAGTTGCGTCGCAAAGTTCGGATTCACGGCAGGTTCGAGAAAGAGAAGGGTGCGCGCGTTAGGCGATCTCGAAGATCACCTTGCCGGCCTCGCCGCTCTTGATGGCGTGGATCGCCTCGTCGGCGCACTCGAGCGGGAAGCGGTGCGTGATCACCGGCGTCGGATCGAACTCGCGCGATCGCAAGAATCGGGTGATCTGGATCCACGTCTCGTACATCCGCCGTCCCGTTACGCCGTAGACCGTCACACCCTTGAAGATCAGCTCGGTCGCAAAATCGAATTGCATGGGCTTGGCCGGCACACCGAGCATCTGGACGCGACCCGCCGGGCGCACGAGTGCGAACGCTTGATGAATGGCCGACGGAACGCCCGACATCTCCAACACGACGTCCACACCGAGACCATCGGTGTAACGCTTCACCGTGCGCTCGAGCTCGTCCGGATGCACCACGTCGTCCGCACCCATCTGCTTCGCGAGCGCCAGTCGCGTCTCGTTCACATCCGAGGCAATGATTCGCGACGCGCCCGCTGCATGGCAGATCCCGACCGCGAAGATGCCGATGGGCCCGCACCCCGTAATCAACACCGTCGCGCCGGGAATCTCCGCCGTGAGCGCCGTGTGGAACGCGTTGCCCATCGGGTCGTGAATGCCGCCGATGTCGTACGAGATGTCATCGTCGAGATGCCACACGTTGGTCGCGGGCATGGCGATGTATTCCGCGAAACAGCCATCGCGGTCGACGCCGATCACTTTCGTGTACGGACACGCGTGCGCATTGCCCGTCCGGCACAGTAGACATCGCCCATCGACGATGTGCCCCTCGGCCGTCACCCGATCGCCGACGTGAACGTCCACCACCAGCGAGCCGACGCGGGCGACATCGCCGGCGAACTCATGCCCAACGACGAACGGCGGATGACATCGGCCGCGCGCCCAGTCATCCCACTCGTAGATGTGCACGTCCGTCCCGCAGACACCCGCGCGACGTACACGAATCAGCACCTCGTCGTCGCGAATCGTTGGTTCGGGAACATCCTTCAACGTGAAACCGGGGGCTGCAGTCTCTTTGACGAGCGCTCTCACGCGATCTATGGCTCCAATCGATGGTCAACATCCGCGTTCACACGGCACCCACATCACACCGGCGCGCGGGAAAGCTGTTGCTGGACCGCCGATGATGCCAGGGGAACTCGGCACGACGGCCCGTTGGTCGCTCGCCGTTCAGAACACCGTGCCGATCTGACCGCCATCGACGGCAATGGCCGTTCCGGTCACGAAGCTCGCCCGCTCCGACGCGAGAAACGCCACGACTGATGCGAGCTCGCCCGGATGACCCGAACGGCCAATGGGTATCCCGCGCCGCCGTTCGGCGAGCACTTCGTCGAGCGAACGATTTTCACGGCGCGCGCGGCCGGCGGCCAACGACATCGAGCGATCCGTGTCGAAGTGTCCTGTGAGAATCGTGTTCACGAGCACATTGTCTTTCGCGCAGTCGGTGGCCAGCGTCTTGGCGAACGCCGCCAATCCCGCGCGCGCCGTGTTCGAGAGCACCAGCGATTGCATCGGTTGCTTCGCCGCGGTCGACGTCAAAAAGATGATGCGTCCCCATTGGCGGCGACGCATGCCGGCAACCACTTGATACGAGAGACGGATCGATGCGAACAGGTTGAGCTCGATCGCCGCGCGATACTGCGCTTCGGTCGTGTCTTCGATGTCGGTGGCGGGCGGACCACCCGCATTTGCCACGAGAATGTCGATCGGCCCGAGCGTTTGCTTTGCTTCCTTCACCGCCGCGATGATCGCTGGACCATCCGTGACATCTGCCGTCAACGGCAGCACACGTCGTCGTGATTCTGCAGAGATCTCGCTCGCCGCTCGATTCAACGGTTCGCTGTGCCGCCCAACGATGGCTACCGATGCGCCTTCGATCGCCAGTTCCCGCGCAACCGCCCGGCCGAGTCCGCTCGATGCACCCGTGACCAACGCGACCCTTCCCTCTAACTCGAGATCCACTCAACCCTCTCCCGCGTACGCGTGCGACATCGCTCGAGAATCGTCAGCCATGCTCTCTAATACTACAAAATCGCGCGCACCGAAACCGATGCGCGCAGCGGCCCGGATTAACCGAGTCCGACGATCTGCGCGATGCGCGCGGCAGCCTGCTCGCCGCTCGCAACCGCACCTTCGATGAGCGGTGTCGTCAGATAGTCGCCTGCAAGCGCCACCGGGAGCGCAATCGCATTCGCCAACGCGCGTCCATGCACTCGATCGCTCACGTATCCAACGAACGGTGCCGGCGATCCGGGTTCGAAGCGGTAGACGCGCGCGCGAGTGATGTGATCGCGTACCTCAGGAACGAGTGCTTCGACCTCGGGCAGCATGTGCGACACGATCGACTCGGACGACGCGTCGTGCAGCGTGTCGTACGCCGATGGCGTCAACCAGGCGAGCACGGCATCGCGGGTTTCGTGCGCGGCGTGCTTCGCGCCGGGCACGACGCATGCGCTCACGATCTTTGCCGCGCGCACATCCTGGAACACGCCAAACGCATCGTGAGGGGGCGTCGAATCGAGCGCCAGCGCTAACGTGAGTGTGCCGCGAACCGGAATCGAGCGGAGCCAGCGAGCGAGGGCCGCGTCGGGCGGCAGGTGCGGTGCGAGCAGCGCGTGCGCGGCGCGCGGATCCGTCGCGATCACCGCTGCCTCCGCATCCCACGCACGCCCCGATGCATCTCGTACCGACACGGACGTGCGGCCACTGGTGCTGTGCTCGACGTCGATCTCGGCTGCTTTCGTGTCGCGCACGACCTCGACGCCGCCCAGCGCGGCGCCCAACGCGGCGGACCAGCCCTGCCGCGGTGCGAGCGTATCGCCGTCACTACCGTAGCGGCCGAGCGTGAGAAAAAACGCTAACGACACGTTGGACGCCGCGAGGTTATAGAACCCATTGCAAGGCGGCTCGGCGAGCGTGTCGGCGGCGGCTGGTCCGATACGCGCATCGACGAACGCGCGGACGCTTTCCGTGTCCAACGTTGCCGGCGTGCGCGCGCCGGATGCATCGAGCGCGTCGTGGTGACGCGCGAGCACCGGCAACAGCTGCGTGCCGAGTCGGATCTTGTCCATCGCGCTCAGTCCGCCGAACGCGAGCAAACTGCGCAGCGATCCGAATCGCAGCGGGAGTCGAGCGCCGTCGCGCACGACAATGTCGTGCGCCGCTCCACGCTCCAGTTGCGCGCCGAGCAGTTGGACCGTGCGAGTGAATCCGCTGGTGATGAGCTGCGCCCCGATGTCGATCGGTACGTCGTCCAACACATCGCTGCGAGCGCGACCGCCGAGTGTCGCGCGTGCTTCGATGATCGTGACTCGCGCGCCGCGCGCGCGAAGCGACACCGCGGCTGCAACGCCGGCGAACCCGCCGCCGATGACGACGATGTGCGCGTCGTTCATCGATGTTGGCCATCCGTGCGCGATGCACGAATTGTGCGACGAATTGCGTTCATGCTATTGCGTGCGTTTTTCATCGTTCCTATATTCGCGCAAGGGCCGCGGGCCGCACGTCGTGATCTCTTGGTCGAGGTTCGTGAGTGGCGCGAATAATACTTCGATTCCGCAGTCACAGATCAGAGAAGCCGGTCGCCAACCTCTTCGTGAGCGGCGCACCGACACGGTCCCCGTCTCACTCAACGCTTCATTCCCGCCTCATCGTCACTCGTCGCCGCGCCGGCGTCCGTCGGCACGGCGTTGTTGCATCGGATACATCCCCACTGTCGATCGTGCGCAATGCACATGCATCTCGTACACCAACGTGCATCGGTAACACCGCGGGCATCACGATCGTCGATGGACCGCGCGCCGTCCTAACGCGGCAAATCGGATGTGCGAACGCCGCTGCGCGAGCGATCGCGCGCCATCGGAGTCGATGATTGTTCGCGGTTCGTGCTGATGTGTCGTGCGATGTCGAATTCCATCGACCTCATCATCGAGGTCGGCTAGACGTGCGGCGGGCGCTCATGGTGCTTGCCCACATCGCCGCCGGTCCACCGGGGGATCGGTCGGCACTAACACTCCTTCAGTGGAGATGAACCCATGGCAACACGGAAAAAAGGCGCGAGAAAGAAGTCCGCTCGCAAGGGTGGTCGGAAGAAGACCGCTCGGAAGGCCGCGAAGAAGCGGAAGTAGCCAGTTAGTCGTAGCAGTTGAGAACAACAAAAGAGGCCGGCGCGAACCGCCGGCCTTCTTTTCTTACCACCAGAGCTGCGTCGACTCGATCGAGGAGCCCGGGTCCTCAGGCTGCCCGTGGTGTCTTGCCCGCCGATTCCTGCTCGGGCGCTGGTCCCCACATGTACGCCCAGAACGCAGGGGTCGGCTCATCGCGCTTGCCGTTCGAGATGACGATGCCGACCGGCTCGACACTCATCTTATTATCGTGGTTGTGTCCGTCATTCTTTGCGGCCATCGATCACCCCTCGTTGATTGACCTCGCGCTGGTGCGCGGAGCACTGTGCCGCAAAGCACCGCACGTGCCACCTTCGGCGTGCGCTGTCAACACGCGATCAGACAACGAGTTGCACAAAAAAAGGCTCCCCAGACCGGGAGCCCAGCGACGCGGAATGACACGCTTCGTCGATCGTTCGTCGTGTCCAAATGCTACGCGACCTCTTTACGGGCGAAGAAGGTCTCGCCCGTGCTGCCTAAACCAACGCTGCCGCGCTCAACCGTGATGTGCCAGCCGCGGTAGCGGTCGCGAAGCTCATCAATTGGAAGCGCTTCGCCTCCAACCGCGCCCTCCACCACGTGAACACCGCCTGCTGTGGTTGCTTGCTGAAGCAGCTCGATGGCGCGCGCGCGTTCGACGCTCGACAGTCCACTCAATGCGGCCGCGGCGACGACTACTGCGTTGAGCGGTCGGTCAGGCGACCAGTTGGCGAGGTCCTCTCCAACGCAGCGAACACGACTGGTGAGGCCGACTTCGGCTGCGGCGTTCAACACGCGCTCGAGCACATCCTCGGTGGTATCTACGGCGGTCACCGCGCATCCGTTCGCCGCTAAATAGATGGCGGTGCCCTCGGCGCTCACGCCGGCAACGAGCACATGACCCTCGGATGTCGAGAGCGCGGCGCGCGCAAGCGCGGAATCAGCCCGGAATCCCCAGCGCTCGGGGCGACTGAACTCCTTGAGCGCCTTGAGCCTTCGCTTTCGCCAGGTCGCAAACGATGGGAGACGCAGCCGACCTTGAATGATGCGGTCGACTTCCGCGCATAGCAGGATTTCGGTGAGCGCCAATTGGGCTTCGGACTGCAAGGCAGCCACCGCATCGTCGCCGATCTTGAGGATCGCGCTGCGGGGAATCGATTCCTTATAGTTCTCGATTTCCCGCTCGACGAACAGCTCGTACTCGTATCTGAGAGAGCGTGGTCGTTGGCTCATTTTGGCACAGTCGCGGGGAGACGAGTGGGGTGCCACCTAAAGTAGAACTTTGTCCGTAGCGCGCAAGTCCCTATGCAGGTTCGACGTGGACTGTGACGCTTGATGCACCAAGTTCAGTGTGCAGTCTAGCCTCCACTGCGTCGGACACACGATGAGCCGCTTCCACGGACATGTTTCGGTCGACGCCGATGGTCACCTCGACGAGGAGCACACCTGAGGCCATGGCGCGCGACCGCACCGCACGCACATCCATGACGCCGGTAACCGCGCTCAGCAGCTGGCGAATGTCGCGCGCTTCGATGGCTCGTTCATCGACCAGGACCGGAACCGTCCGCCGCACGATGTCGAATCCGTTGCGGGCGATCACGAGCGCGACGGCGATCGCGAGGAATGGATCGACGATGCCCCACCCGTACCGCGTGAGCACGAGCGACACGACGGCGGCGCAGGTGACGTAGACATCGCTCCGCGTATGCGCTGCATCGGCCGAGAGAAATGCGCTGTCGAGCAGCTCGCCGCGCCGTCGTTCGTACCAGACGACGAGCACGTTCACGAGCATCGTGGCGGCGACGAGCGCCAACTGCGGAATGGTCGCTTCGTGCGGCGTGTTGCCGCCGAGCACGTAGCGCACGCCTTCACGCAGCAATTCGAAGCACGTGATCGACAGAAATCCGACGATCGCGAGCGCGCCTAACGTCTCGAACTTTTGGTGTCCATAGGGATGTTCTTCGTCGGGAGCGCGCGACGCGACGCCGACGAGCACGATGCCCAGCACGTTGTTGAGCACATCGAGACCGGATTCGAGCGCCGCGCCGAGCACCGAGAGTGCGCGCGTGTGCACGCCGACGGCGATTTTGATCGCCACGACGAGCACGTTCAGCGCGAGAATGATCAGCAGTGTGTTGCGGACGGCGGTCGCGCGCGCCGAGCGGGGTCCGGCCGCTGCGGCTGGCGAGGGCTGAGTGGCATGCGCAGGGCTGGGCACGCCGAAGGATACGGTGCGCCTGGAATCGTAGCCAGTGTCGTGCGCGCGTAGATTCTGAGGTCGCGTCACCATCGTGGACCGGGGTCGAAATGCCGGAGCTGCCTGAAGTCGAGCACGCCGCGCGCGTCCTTCGCGCGGCGATCACGGGTCGTCGCATCACGCGCGTGCGCGTGCTGCATCGATCGTTGCGGCGGACGCTGCCGCCGGCCGCGCAACGCCGCCTCACCGGGCGCGTCGTGCGGGCGGTGGAGCGCCGCGGCAAGCACCAGGTGCTGCACCTGGACGACGGCACTGCGTTAGTCGCGCACTTCCGCATGACCGGAGACTGGGTGATCGGTCGAGCGGGGGCGCCCATGGAGCCGTACGCGCGCGCCGAGCTCGAGCTGGACGATGGCGGGCGCGTGACGTTGTCCGACTCGCGCGCGCTGGCCACCCTGACGCTGACCCGCGATCTGGCCGGCACGCTGCCGCCGTTAGGCCCGGAGCCGGAGGACGCATCCCTCACGCCGGCGTCCCTCGCCGCTTCGTTGGCGCGCCGCCGCGGCGCCATCAAACCCGCGCTGCTCGATCAGCGGGTGATCGCCGGCATCGGGAACATCTACGCCGCCGAGGCGCTCTGGCGTGCGCGCATCGACCCGCGCACCGCCGCCAGCTCGTTAGGCATTCCGCGCCTCCGCCGCTTGATCGGCGCCATCCGCACGGTGCTCCGGCGTTCGCCCGCCGGCCGCTACCAGACCGACGCCGCCGTCGCGCGCTGGAACGTCTACGACCGCGAGGGCCTCGCGTGCCGGCGCTGCGGCAGCACGATCACCAGAATCGTGCAGGCAGGGCGATCGACGTACTACTGCCCGCAGTGCCAGGTGTGAGCGGTCAGTCTGCTTCGACGATTGCCGCCTTGATATAGCCGGTTTCGGGGATCGTCAGCACTTCCGGATGATCCAGCGGTTGACCCAGCAGCTGGCGGAGCGTGATGCGGCGGCCGCTGTCCGCGGCGGCGCTTGTCAGCATGTCGAGGAACATCGGCTTCGACAGATGGAAGCTGCAGCTGGCGGTGAAGAGCATACCGCCGGGAGCGAGCAAACGCATCGCGCGCAGGTTGATCTCCTTGTAGCCGCGGAGCGCGGCGGCAAGCGAGGAGCGCGTCTTCGCGAACGCGGGGGGATCGAGCACGATGGTGTCGTAGTGTTCGCCGCGCGACTCCGCGTCGCGCAGAAAATCGAACACGTCGGCTTCCACGAAATCGATCGTGGCGAGGTCGTTCCGCGCGGCGTTCTCGCGCGCTCGCGCAAGCGCGGCGCCCGAGCTGTCCACGGCGGTCACCCGCTCCGCGCGTTGGGCGAGGTGCAGCGCGAACGAGCCGTGATAGCTGAAGCAGTCCAAGGCGCGTCCACGCGCCAGTTGGCCGGCGCGCACGCGGTTCTCGCGCTGATCGAGAAACGCGCCGGTCTTCTGGCCGTCCCACGGCGCCGCAAGGTAGCGCACGCCGTGTTCGCGCACCTCGATCTCGCGCGGCACGGCGCCCGCGAGGAGCTCGGTCGTGCGCGCCAGGCCTTCTTTCGCGCGGACGGCCGCGTCGTTGCGCGCCAGGATGCCGGCCGGCGCGAGCACGTCGCCTAACGCTTCCAGGATGGGGCCGCGAAACGCGTCCACGCCGGCGCTGAGCAACTGCACCACCACCCACTCGCCGTAGCGGTCCACGATCAGCGATGGGCATCCGTCCGCCTCGGCGTGCACGACGCGCCAGGCCGACGTCACTGCGCCTAACGATGCCCGCCGGCCGGCGCTCCGGCGCAGCCGGTCGCGCCACCACGACGCGTCGATCACCGCATCGGCGCGCGCGTCGAGCAGCCGGAGCGAGATCTCCGACGCCGGGCTCCAGAGCGCCCAGCCTAACGGGTGCCGCGAGGCGTCGCGCACCAGCACCGCGCCGGCCGGAGCGTCCGGCCGCCGCGCCACATCGCTGCGATAGATCCACGGATGGCCGCTCGCCCAACGGCGGGCGCCCTTCCTCGATACCACGGCCTCCGCGTTCACTGCCCCGTCGTCGCGGCCGATCCGCCCGCGGCCAGCACCAGCCGCCGAAGCTGCGGAATGATCGCCAGCCGCAGCAGTCCCCGCGGCGCGGCGAGCGAATCGAGTTGCGCCAATCGGCCCGACGTCCACGCCGGCGCCGCGGGCTGGCCGCCTTCCAGCTGCCGCAGCGCTTCCGCGCCGATCGCCCCGGCCGTCGCCAGCGCGGCAGCGGCGCTGTCGGCGTCGGTCAGCAGCGGTGCGCGCGCCGAGAGCGCGGCGATGGCGGGCGCGATCTGCTGCCACCGGTTGAACATCGTCGCCAACGAGTCGCGCAGGCCCGCGCCGCGCTCGGGCGCATGAAAGAGCGTGTCGAGCATCATCGAGAGCGCGCGTCCGCCCGCGGCGTCGGGCGTCACGATGTCGCCCGGCGCCACCAACGGCGTGAAGGACGTCGGCCGGCGCATGTGCATCCGCTGCCCCAGGCTCACCGGTTCGACCACACGCTGCAGGTCGCGCAGCGGCGCGATGCCGTCGGTTTGCGCGATCAGCCGCCACAGGGCGTCGGGCCCGGAGAGCTGGTGCACGCCGACATCGGCCAGCTCAACGTTCACCGCGCCTAACCGGCGATACATGTCGTGCACCTGCACCACCGTAGCCGGCGACCACAGCCGCTCGGCGATCGCCGCCGTACGCGGCCAGATGCGCGAGTCGATCGTTTCCGGAGTCACCAGCTCGCCCCACATGCAGGCCTCCCCGCCTAACACACGCCCGGCCTGCGCGCTGTCCACCTCCGCCCCCGCGGGAATCGGGTCCACCGCGTACAGTTGGCCTGCGGTCGACATCGCATCCAGATAGTAGCCTGCCGAGAGAATGCCCGAGTAGCCTTGCTGCGCCGCCGTGAACAGCGAGGCCTGACCGCGCCACGATTGAATCACCACGTCGTGCGGAAGATCGGGATGCAGAATTTCGTCCCACCCCACGACGCGCTTGTGTTGGGCGGCCAGGATGCGCGCAAGGCGCCGGTTGAAGTACGCCTGGAGCGCGCCGAAATCCTTGAGCTTGTGGCGTCGCATGAACCGGTGGATGGCCGTGTTGGGCTCCCATGCGCGCGCATCCACCTCATCGCCGCCGATGTGCCAATATCGATCCGGAAACAGCGGCGCCATCTCGGCCACGAATCGGGTGATGAACCGGTACACCGATTCGCGCGTCGGATCGAACGCGGCGGCCGTGAAGTTGTAGTCTGTGGGGAGCGAGTAGGGTCCCGGCGCGCTGGCGAGCGACGGGTATCCCACGAACCAGCTGATCGAGTGCCCCGGCATGTCGAACTCGGGGACCACGCGAATGCCCCGATCGCGTGCGTACGCCACCACCTCGCGTATCTGCGCCTGCGTGTAATACGATCCGTCGGAGCCGAGCGCCTGCAGCTTCGGATAGCGTCTGCTCTCGACGCGGAATGCTTGGTCGTCGCTCAGATGCCAGTGCAGCACGTTGAGCTTGACGGCAGCCATCGCGTCCAGATTGCGCTCGATGACGTCCACCGGTTCGAAGTGCCGCGAGACATCGATCAACAGGCCGCGCCAGGGAAATCGGGGACGATCGGCGATGTGCGCGAGGGGAATCGTGAAACCCGCGCTCCCGCCCGTGACTAACTGTTGAAACGTCTCCAGTCCGCGCAGCGCGCCAACGACCGTCGGCGCGCGAAGCACGGCACGAAACGTCGTCACGTCGAGCGTGTACGATTCGTTTTCGTCGACGGATTGCACCGCTTCGCCGGGGCCCCGCACGTCGATCACCAGCGTGCCTAACAAGGAGTCGTGCGCCACCGCGTGCGACAACGGCAACCCGGTGCGGCGCGCCAGCCGGGTGATCGCCCGGTCGGCGGCGCGGAGGAGCCGGCCGTCCTTGAAGCGGGGCACCGCGACGCGGAACGAGGAGGTGAGCGCAAGCTGTCCGCCCGAATCGACATGAACCGACGCGGGCATCGGCATGAGCGACAACTGAGCGACCGCGGTGGAGTCGAACGATTGGGCTGCGCCAGACGTCGCAGCAGCGACCAGCACCAGGCTGAGCGAGAACGAATAAGACGGGTGCATGAAACGACGGCGTGAAGGGAAGTGAGAAGCGAGGCGACTTGGCTGGAGGTACGAGATCAGTTCGTGTCCACCGGGATGACGATCGGCGGATGGAATCGGTGGCGGGTTGCTATCGAGGCCGGCGTTGTCGTGTGCTGGTGAAGCGCACCCGAGTTTCGGGTCGCATGAGTTTAGAACATTTACGCTCGCGAAGAAACGGACAGCGCACGCGCTCCATCAGCGGCCGAGCGCCGCGCGGAGGGTTCGCGCGGCCTGCTCCGGATCACTCGCGCCGAAAATCGCGCGAATCACTGCGACGCCGACCGCACCTGCGGCAATGGCGTGAGCCCCGTTGATCGCATCGATTCCACCGATCGCCACCGCGGGCTTCTTCGTGAGTGCAATGAGATCCGCGAGGCGGGTTGTCCCGATCGACGCGCCGGCGTCGTGCTTCGAATCTGTCGCATAGATGGGCCCGATGCCTACGTAGTCGGCGTCGGCCGCAAGCGCTACTTCCGCATCCGAGCCGACGCTCGCGCCGATAATGAATGCGCGCGGTACGACGCGACGCAGCGCCGCCGGCGGAATGTCTTCCGGTCCCACGTGCACGCCGGCGGCGCCGGCCGCGATCGCGACATCGGCTCGATCATTCACGATGAGCGGAACGCCGGGAGGAAGCGATGCCACGAGGGCGCGCGCCACTTCCACCATCGTCCGGGCATCGGCATCTTTGAGTCGCAATTGAATCATGGTCGCGCCGCCGCGCGCCGCGGCTTGCGCGCGAGCGATGAGACCGGCCGCATCGTCCGGCGCACCGTCGGTGATTGCGACCAGCGTCAGCATTTCAGGAGCGAGCATGGATGTCCTTGCAGGATGAGCGGCACTTCGGCGCTCTGCGCGGCGCCACGACCATCGACCGCGACGACCCGTCCCACGTTCGCGATGCCACGCGCGAACTGCTCGAGCACATGGTCGCCATCAATAACATAGCCGTCGCCGACATCATCAGCGTGGTCTTCACCGTCTCGGAGGACATCACGAGCGACTTTCCGGCGCGGGCGGCGCGGGATCTGGGATGGGTGGACGTGCCGCTCCTGTGCGCCACCGAGATTCCGGTGCAGGGGGGCCTGGCGCACTGCATCCGGGTGCTGATCCATCTGGAATCGGCGCGTCCCCGCAGCGAGCTGCGTCCGGTGTATCTGCGCGGCGCCGCGCATCTGCGCGACTAACGGAACGCGGCGCAGCGGGGGAGGCTATCTGCCGCTGCCGTGCTCGCGGCGGATCTCGGCCTTCGCCGCTTTGTGCTCCTTGAACGTCGTGCGGAACTCGTGGTGCCCGTCGGTGTCGGCCACGAAATAGAGGTAAGGCACCGACGCCGGAAAGAGCGCCGCTTCGATACTTGCGCGGCCCGGCGACGCGATCGGTCCCGGCGGCAGCCCGGGATGGCGATAGGTGTTGTACGGCGAGTCGACCTCGAGGTCGCGGTAGGTGACGCGATCGTGGTGTTCGCCTAACGCATATTGCACGGTCGGGTCGGCCTGGAGCGGCATCTGATCCTTGAGCCGGTTGTGGTACACGGCCGCGATCACCGGCCGCTCTTCGGGCAGCCGCGCTTCCTTCTCGACGATCGAGGCGAGCGTGACGATGTCGTTGCGGCTCATCGCCAGTTGCTGCAACCGGTCGTCCCACCGCGGATCCCACACCTGCTCGAAGCGGTGCACCATTTCACGCACGGCGTCGCGCGGCGACGTGCCGTAGGCAAACACGTACGTGTCGGGGAAGAGATAGCCCTCGAGCGTCGGCGTCGGAACGTCGAGCTCGCGCAACAGCGAGGTGTCGCGCACCGCGGCTTCGACCGAATCCTCGGGTGCGCCGAGGGCGGTGACTAACGCAGGCACGATCTCGCGCAGCGACCACCCTTCGGGAATCGTGAGCCGGCGCTCCAATCCTTGCCCTTCGTGCAACGCCTGCACCAGCGCGCTCCAACCCATGTCCCGTTGCAATCCATACGTGCCCGCCTTGATGTCGCGGTCACGGCCGGTCACTTGCGCGTAGAGCCGGAAGAGCCGCGGGGATCCGACGAGGCCGGCATGACGCAGCGAATCCGCGGCGACGCGAAACGTCGCGCCCGGCGGAATCGTGACGCGCACGATGCGCCCGTGGGGCGAACCGCCGCACGCCGCAAGCCCAACGAAGAGCACCGACGCGCCAAGGCGGCGCGCGTTAGCCCTCCATGTGCAACGCATGTTGAAGCAGGATTGTGGCGGCAAGCGCATCAACATCCCCCTTCCGGCCACGCGTCGAGCCCTGCATCTCGCGGATGGCGCGGAGCGCCGCCGCGGTGGAGTACCGCTCATCGACGAGTGAAACCGGCCAACCGGTACGCCGCTCGAGCTCGACGGCCACGCGCCGAACCTCCTGGCTGCGCGGCGTTTCGTCGCCATTGTCGTCGAGGGGAAGACCGAAGACCACCGCTACAGCTTCCAGTTCCGTGCCGCGTTGCACGATCTGCGCGATGGGCGCCCGCTTTCCCGCGCGACGCGCGATGAAGCCGGCGGGCGACGCAATCATGCGTGTGGGATCGGAGATCGCGAGGCCAACGCGGCGATCGCCGTAATCTATCGCGAGCACGCGTCCGGGAAGGGACACGCGGACGTCGTCGTGACCGCCCGAGACACGGGACGCGGGCGGAAGCGAGGACGGTTCGTGCGACCCGCCTTCCTCGTCCCGCGTTCCGCTCATCCCTGCGCCATCGTGGCGAAAAACTCTTTGTTGGTCTTCGTGCGCTGCATGCGCTGAAGCAGAAACTCGATCGCTTCCGTGGATGGCATGTCGCCGAGGAAGTTGCGCAGCAGGTACACGCGATTGAGCTCTTCCTGCGTGAGCAGCAATTCTTCTTTTCGCGTGCCCGAGCGCTGAATGTCGATCGCCGGGAACACGCGGCGATCAGCGATCTTGCGATCGAGCACGAGCTCCATGTTGCCCGTGCCCTTGAATTCCTCGAAGATCACCTCGTCCATGCGCGACCCCGTCTCGATGAGCGCGGTCGCGATGATCGTCAGGGAGCCGCCCTCGTCGATGTTGCGCGCCGCGCCGAAAAACCGCTTCGGCTTGTGCAACGCGTGCGCATCGACGCCGCCGGAGAGAATCTTGCCCGAGTGCGGCACGACCACGTTGTGCGCACGCGCGAGCCGCGTGATCGAGTCGAGGAGGATCACGACATCCTTGCCATGCTCGACTAACCGCTTCGCTTTTTCGATCACCATGTCCGCGACTTGCACGTGGCGGTCCGCCGGCTCATCGAACGTCGAGCTGATCACCTCCGCGTCCACCTGCTCTTGCATGTCCGTCACTTCCTCGGGACGCTCATCGATGAGCAGCACGATGAGCGTGACCTCGGGGTGATTCTCGATCACTGCGTTAGCCATCTTCTGCATCAAGATCGTCTTGCCCGCGCGCGGCGGCGCGACGATCAACCCGCGTTGTCCCTTGCCGATCGGCGCGATGATGTCCACCACGCGCATGCTCAGGTCGCCGCTCGTCGTCTCGAGGCGCAAGCGCTGGTCGGGATATCGCGGACGCAGATTGTCGAACGCGATGCGATGCTTGGCTTTCTCGGGGTCTTCGTTGTTGATGGTCTCGACCTTCAGCAGCGCGAGATATCGTTCGCCTTCCTTCGGCGGACGCACCTGGCCGAGCACCGTGTCTCCGGTGCGCAGATCGAATCGCTTGATCTGCGACGGAGAGACGTAGATGTCGTCGGGACCGTACAGGTAGTTCCAATCCTGGCTGCGCAGGAAGCCGTATCCTTCGGGCAGGATTTCGAGCACACCTTCGCCGCGCAGGACGATGTCCGAGTCGAGCAAATTCTGCTCGATGCGGAAAATCAGGTCCTGCTTTCGCAGTCCCGAGAAGTTGGAGATATTCAAGTCCTCGGCCATCGTGTGCAGCTCGGCCACGGACTTTTGCTTCAACTCGGCGATATCCACGTACGTCGACTCCGAGGGTGGGGTGCGCTCACTCGGTGCAGATGCGCGACGCAACCGCAGAGACAATTCGAGAATCCCTCCCGATGCAGGCGGGGATGGACTCGGTCGTCACGACGATGTGCGCGGAGTGGTAAGGCGAGGAGGCGTGCAGTAGGCGTTGCCAAGGTAACGTCGCCAAAACAGGCGGTCAAGAGTGCCGAATTTCCCTGTTACAGAGTGCTTTGCGTACTGGCGTGTGCTCGAGTTGGGGAGCCGCGAGATCATCGAAGGGCTTGTCAATCCGGAGCACAGCGGACCGTCACGACTGCTCTCGTCGTACCTCTCGGACTGGGACGGATACTACTACTGGCAACGTGCGCTCGACGGGGACTGGCTGGTCCTCGTGCACGAACGCGCGCCGGTACGCGAGCGGTGGTGGCTGCATGCGGCGCTTTTTCTCGCGGCGATCATCACCACCTCGGTCGGCGGCGCCATGTTCGCCGGTACGGTCGATCCATGGCGCCTCCATACTTTTCTTCACCCGCGGGCCGGTTTCCCGTTTTCCCTCCCGCTGCTGGCCATTCTGCTCGCGCACGAATCGGGCCATTATGTGACCGCGCGGCGATATCGTGTCGATGCGAGCCCGCCGTATTTCATCCCGTTTCCCGCTGCTCTCGATCTGATCGGAACGCTCGGCGCATTCATCAGACTCCGCTCACCCATGTTCGATCGGCGCACGCTGTTCGACATCGGCGTCGCGGGTCCGTTAGCCGGCATCGTCGTCGCGATTCCAGTGCTGCTGATCGGTCTCCACGGCAGCACCTCGCTGCCGGGCGTCGCAACACCGCTGGCATTTGCGCACCAGTTCGCGCGATTCAACGGCGATCCGATTCTGATCGGTGATTCGTTGCTCCTGGCCGCGTGCCGCGCCGTCCTCGGCCTCCACGGATTGGTGGAGCTGAGCCCGCTCGCCGTCGCCGGGTGGGTCGGCATTCTCGTTACGTCGCTCAACCTGCTTCCGTTGGCCCAACTGGACGGCGGACACATCGCGTTCGCCATGCATCCGCGCGCGCAGGTATTCGTCGCGCGCGCGATGTGGCTGGCCCTGATTCCACTCGGCTTCGTGTGGAAGGGATGGTGGTTCTGGGCCGTGCTCGGCTTGGCGATTGGACGCGGACGACTGGCGCATCCTCCGGTAATCGCACCCGAGCGGCCGCTCGACCAACGGCGCGTCATCGTCGGCTGGATCGCAGTCGTGCTGTTCGTCATCACCTTCATGCCGCTCCCGCTGAGCCCTTGACTCGCCGACGCCGGCGCCGTCTCATGCGCCGTCTGGAACCATGCGTCTGCGCCCCTCATTACGTTCAGGGGAAGTTGCGCGCAGTCGATGTGCGGGTACGTCGCGCTCGCTTGCGCCGATGTAAACCACTACCGGGAATTCGATGTGAGTGCACACCGCTTCCGCATCCGCCATCGGTTGGCGGCGCGCCGCTCTCGGTTTGGCTGTCTGTTTCCCGCCGTGCTCGTCATGGCGGCGTGTCATCACGCGCCGCCGCCTGCGCCGCCGCCGCCCGAGGTGTCGGTGCTCACGGTCGAGCCGAAAACCATTCCCGCGGATTTCGAGTACGTTGGGCAAGCCGAGGCATCGAAGCGCGTCGAAGTGCGCGCGCAGGTGTCGGGCGTGATCATCGCGCGTCCGTACGTGGAAGGCACCGACGTGCACAAGGGCGACGTGTTGTTCCGCATCGACCCGACGCCGTACGAAGCCGCGCTGCGCAGCGCGCAGGCGCAACAAGCCGACGCCGAAGCGCGCTTCGCCAACGCCGAGCGGAATCTCAACCGCCTGGTGCCGTTGTTGGGCGAGCACGCGGTCGCCCAGAAGGATGTGGACGACGCGCGCACGGAAGAAGAGCAGGCGCGCGCGGCGGTGAACAACGCGAAGGGCGCGGTGGTGCGGGCGCAGCGCGACTACGACAACACGTTCGTCCGAGCCGAAATCTCCGGACGTGCCGGGCGCGCGAATCTCGTGCTCGGCGCGTTAGTCAGCGGCCCAACGGATCTGCTCACGACGGTCGAGCAGGTGGATCCGATCTACGTGAACTTCAGCCCGTCGGATCAGGACGTGCTGGCCTGGCGTCGCGGGCTCGCCGACAAATCGCTCATCGCCGCACCCGGGCCGATGGGGGTGCGCGCGACACTCGCCGATGGCAGCGTCTACCCGATCGAAGGCACGCTCGACTTCGCCGATCTGGCGGTCCAGGAGAACACCGGAACGCTCGCGCTGCGGGCGTCGTTCAAGAACCCGCAGCATACGCTGCTCCCCGGGCAATTCGTGCGCGTGTCGCTGCTGGGCATGAAGCGCGTCGGCGCCATCCTCGTCCCGCAGCGCGCGGTGCAGCAGAGTATCGGCGGGTCGTTCGTCTACGTCGTCGACTCGGCCAACAAGGTGAGCACGCGCGACGTGAAAGGCGACACGTTCGTCGGCGGCCAGTGGCTGATCAGCAGCGGCCTCACCGCCGGCGATCGCGTCGTGGTGGACGGCATTCAGAAAATCATGCCGGGGGCACCCGTGCGTCCCGTCGCGTACGTGCCGCCGCCTGACACGGGGCGCGCGGCGCGCGGCGACACCGTCCTGACCGCGCCTCCCGGCACCGCGCTCCGGATCGGCACACATGACTAACGATCCCGAAGTCAGATACTTCTTTGTCCGCCGGCCGATCTTCGCGGCGGTGATCTCGATCGCCATCGTGCTGTTAGGCGCGTTCTCGCTGCACCAGCTGCCGATCGACCTGTATCCACCCATCACGCCGCCGGTGGTCCAGGTCACGGCTGTCTATCCGGGCGCCACGGCGCAGGACGTCGCGAACGCAGTGGCAGCGCCCATCGAGCAGCAGCTGTCCGGCATCCCGGGGCTGCTCTACTACAAGTCATCGAACTCCAGCGACGGCTCGATGAACCTGCAGATCTACTTCGACATCTCGCGCGATCAGGATCTCGCGGCCGTCGACGTGCAGAACCAGATCAAGCTGGCCGAACCGCAGCTGCCGCAGGAGGTCGTCCGCAACGGCATCACCGTGAAGAAGGCGCAGACCAACATCCTCATGGGCGTTGCGCTCACGTCGGATGATCCTCGCTACGACGCCGGCTATCTCAGCAACTACGCCGAGATCTACGTGCAAGACGAGCTCAAGCGGCTGCCCGGCGTCGGCGACGCTACCACGTTCGGACAAGCCGACCTGTCGATGTTGATCGACCTGGCGCCCGACCGGCTCGCCCAACTTGGCCTGACGGTGTCCGACGTGGCCGCCGCGGTGGCCGAGCAGAACACGACCAATCCGGCCGGCCGCATCGGACGCGAGCCGTCGCCGGCGGGCACGCAACTGACCATCCCCGTGACGACCCTCGGTCGCCTAACGGATCCGAAACAGTACGAGAACATCATTGTCCGCGCGCGTCCCGATGGCTCGCTCGTGCGCATCGGGGACCTGGGCCGCGTGACCATGGGCCAGCGCGACTACGACCTCTCCGGCCGCCTCGATGGCACGCCGAGCGCGTTGATCCTGGTGTACCTGCGGCCCGGCGCCAGCACGCTCGACGTCGACAAAGCCGTCGTCGCCCGCATGCAGCAGCTGTCGCGGACGTTCCCCCAGGGCGTCCACTGGTCGGTGCCGTTCGATACGACGCCGTTCATCACCCAGTCGATCAAGGAAGTCGTCGAGACGCTGGTCGAAGCGCTGATCCTCGTCACGCTCGTCGTGTTCGTGTTTCTCCAGAGCTGGCGCGCGACGCTCATTCCGTTAGTCGCCGTCCCCGTGTCCATCGTCGGCGCATTCTTCGGCATGCGCCTGCTCGGCTTCTCGATCAATCTGCTCACGCTGTTCGGCCTGGTGCTCGCCATCGGTATCGTCGTCGACGATGCCATTGTCGTGATCGAGAACGTGGACCGCATCATGGCTGCGGAACACGTGCGCCCGGCGGTCGCCGCCGACCGCGCCATCCGGCAGGTGGCCAGCGCGCTCGTGGCGATCGTCCTCGTCCTGTGCGCCGTGTTCATCCCGGTGGCATTCGTCGGCGGCATCACCGGGCAGATGTACAAACAGTTCGCGATCACGATCGTGGTCTCGGTCATCATCTCCGGCATCGTGGCGCTCACGCTCACGCCGGCGCTGTGCGCCGTGCTGCTGCGCCACGAGTCGACCGAGCATCACACCGGGTTCTTCGGCTGGTTCAACCGCCGATTTGCCGGCGTGACCAACCGCTACGTTCGCGGCGTCGAGCACGCGCTCGACCATGCTCGCCCATGGGTCGCTGCGTTCGCCGTCATCGTGATTCTCATCGTCGTGATGAGACGCGTGGTGCCGACGGCCTTTCTTCAGACCGAAGACAAAGGATACTTCGCCATCTCCGTCGAGCTGCCGGACGACGCATCGCTCCAACGGACGGACGCCGTCGTGCGCAGCGTCGAATCGTATCTGCTCAAGCAGCCCGGCGTGAACCACGTGCTGTCGCTCGTTGGATTGAGCCTCATTCAGGGAGCGAACCAGAGCAGCTCGGCCACGATGTTCGTCAACTTGAAACCGTGGGATGAACGCCAGAGCGCCACGGCGATCCTCAATCAGGCGAACGCGCATTTCTTCCGGAATCCGGACGCGCTCGTTTTCGGCTTCAACCTGCCGGAAATTCCCGGCATCGGCGTCACGTCCGGGCTCGAGCTCAACCTGCAGGATCACGGCATCAACGACCTGCAGCGGTTCGCGGCGATCGCCAACCAGTTCGCGAGTGACGCGAACAAGCTCCCGAGTGTGCAGCAGGCGCGCGCATCCATCCGCGTCAATGTGCCGCAGCTCTACGTGGACGTGGATCGCGCCAAGGCAAAATCGCTCGGCGTCTCGCTCACCGATCTGTTTCAGACGCTGCAATCGTTGCTCGGGACGCTGTACGTCAACGATTTCAATCTGTACGGCAAGACCTATCGCGTGCAGATCCAGGCGCAGCAACCGTATCGCGAAGAGCCGCAGGACATCGGCGGTCTGTTCGTGCGCGGGAACGGTCCACAGTTGATTCCGGTGTCGTCGCTGACCACGGTGCGGTTCCGCAGCGGGCCGAACATCGTGACGCGGTTCAACGGGTTCACCTCGGCGTTGGTCACGGCGTCGCCGGGGAACGGCAAGAGCTCGGGCGAGATGCTCGCGGCGGTCGATCAGCTGGTGCAGAACAAGTACGCCGCGCTCGGCGTCGGCGCCGCGCTGAGCGGCGAATCGTACCAGGAGAGCACGTCCACCGGCGGCGGTCTCGTCCTTGCGTTAGGCATCATCATGGTGTTCCTGGTCCTCGCGGCGCAGTACGAGAGCTGGTCGATTCCGTTCGCCGTGCTGTTCGGCGTGCCGTTCGGGGTGCTGGGTGCCTATCTCGGCATGTGGCTGCGCGGGATTCCCTCCGACGTCTACTTCCAGATCGGCATCATCACGGTCGTCGGCCTCGCGGCGAAGAACGCGATTCTGATCGTCGAGTTCGCGAGCGAGCAGCGTGCGCAGGGCAAGTCGGTGCGCGACGCGGCGGTCGAGGCGGGACGCGAGCGGTTGCGACCGATTCTCATGACATCGTTCGCCTTCATCCTCGGCGTCGTTCCGTTAGTCGTGGCCGGCGGCGCGGGGGCGATCAGCCGGCACTCGATCGGCACGGCGGTGTTCGCCGGCATGCTGTTCGCGACGTCGATCGGCATTCTGTTCATTCCGCTGTTCTTCGCCCTGATCCGGCGCGCGAGCGAACATCTGCTGGGGCGCCGGGCAGAAGCCGCCGCGCCACAGCCGGCGTCGACGCGTCCAGCGGAGGGCGACTGATGCGCCGGTTGGCGCTGCCGCTCGTGCTCGCCGCCACGATGGGCGCGTGCGCCGTCGGGCCGGCCTATCACCGCCCGCCGGTCGATACGCCTAACGATTGGCGGCCGCCGTCGCCGCTCGAGGATTCGCTGCGGCCGTTCTACGATTCGCTGGCCGCGCACCCCGACACGAGCCCGGCGACGCAGCGCGATTCGACCATGCCGCTCGCCGACAGCATGCTCTCGCTCATGCCGCCGTCGCCGCCCAACGATACGGCCGCGAGCTCGAACATCGATTGGTTTGCGCTGCTGCAAGACACCGTGCTCCGGCGCCTCGTCGATACGGCCGTCGCCGAGAACCGCACGGTGCGCGTGGCGATCGCGACCATCCAGGAATTCCGCGCCGACTACGGCGTGGCGAAAGGCCCGCTCTTCCCGCAGATCACGGCCAACGGGTCGGCCGGAAAGGAACGCATCTCGTTCGGCGGAACGCCGATCACATTCGACATCTTCTCGGTGACCGGCAACGTGTCCTGGGAGCTCGACTTCTGGGGACGTCTGCGTCGCACCGCCGAGGCTGGGCGTGAAGATCTGCTCGCGACGCAAGAGGCGAAGCGCGCCGTCGTGCTCACGCTCATCAGCGACGTCGCCACGGCGTATCTCGAGCTGCGCGAGCTCGACCTCGACCTCGACATCTCCCGCCGCACGCTCGAATCGCGCCGCGAAACGCTGCGTCTCGCCCAACGACGCTTCCAACAGGGATTGATCTCGGAGCTCGACGTCCGGCAGTTCGAGTCGCAGGTGGCAGATCCCGCGGCTCGCGTGGCCGACTTCGAGCGACAGGTGGTGCAGAAGGAAGATCAGCTCAGCGTGTTGCTTGGCCATCATCCGGCGAACGTGCCGCGCGGCGAACCGCTGCCCGCCGTGCTGTCGTCGATCGCGGTGCCGCGCGCGCTGCCTTCGTCGCTCCTCGAGCGGCGACCCGATGTGCGCGAAGCCGAGGCGCAGCTGCGCGCCGCAACCGCACGCATTGGCATTGCCGAGGCGGCGCGGCTGCCGACGGTGACGATCACGGGCGAATACGGAACGCAGTCCACGACTGCATCGAGTCTGTTCAAGAACAACACGGACATCTACACCGTGCTCGGCGGCATCTCGCTGCCGATTTTCACGGGTGGGCAGTACACGAACGAGGTCAAGGCCGCGCGCGCGCGGGCCGAACAGGCGAAGTACATGTATCAGCAGACCGTGCTCACGGCGCTGCAGGATGCGCAGGATGCGCTGATCGGGTTGCGTGCATCGCACGACCAACTCGTGGCGCAGCAGACGCAGGTGACGGCGCTCCAGAGCGCGTTGCACCTGGCCTCACGCCGATACGACAACGGCATCTCGAGCTACCTCGACGTGCTCGATGCCCAACGCAGTCTGTTCACGGCCGAGCTCACCCTGGCGCAGGTGCAGCGGCAGGAGCTCGTCTCGGCGGTGCAGCTGTACAAGGCGTTAGGCGGGGGGTGGCCGTCGGACACCGGCGGCGCCGGCGGCGGCGCGGCCGGAGCGCCGCGGTGACCGAGCGCTCGCGCGGCCGGCGCCGGGTGCTCGTGATCGACGTCGGCGGCACGCACATCAAGCTGTGGCTTGCCGGACGCAAAGAGCCGGTCAAGATCGACTCGGGACCGCACATGACCGCGGTGCACATGGCGCAGGCCGTGCGCGAGGCCACGCAGGACTGGCGGTTCGACGTGATCTCGATGGGGTATCCCGGGCCGGTGACGCACGACAAGCCGCTGCGGGAGCCGTTCAACCTCGGCGGCGGATGGGTCGGGTTTCCGTTCGCGCGGGCGCTGCACCACCCCGTGCGCATCGTGAACGATGCCGCGCTGCAAGCGTTAGGCAGCTACGAGGGCGGCCACATGTTGTTCCTCGGACTCGGCACGGGTCTGGGGTCGGCGCTGGTGCTGCACGGCACCATCGTGCCGATGGAGCTCGCGCACCTGCCGTATCACAAGGGCAAATCGTACGAAGAGTATCTGGGCGAGGCCGGCCGGTCGAAGCTGGGCAACAAGAAGTGGCGGCGTCACGTGGCCGACGTGTGCGCGCTCCTCGGCAAGGCGCTGCTGCCGGACTACATTCTGTTAGGCGGCGGCAACGTGAAGCACCTCGGGAAGCCGCCGGCGGGCGTCCGGCTCGGGAGCAACGCCAACGTGCTGCGCGGCGGCTACCGGCTCTGGCTGCCGCGCGAGCGGCGGGCGCGGTAGCGCTGGATCAGCCGGTTGGTCGAGCTGTCGTGTGCCAGGCGCGGCTGGGCCGCGCCGCCCAGCTCGGGGATGATGCGGCCGGCGAGGACCTTGCCCAGCTCGACGCCCCATTGGTCGAAGGAGTCGATCTGCCACACGGTGCCCTGCGTGAACACCGAATGCTCGTAGAGCGCCACCAGCGCGCCTAACGACGCCGGGGTCAGCCGGTCGGCGAGGATCGTGCTCGAGGGCCGGTTCCCCTCGCACACCCGGTGCGGCACCAGCCACTCCGGCGTTCCCTCGGCGCGCACCTCGTCGGCGGTCTTGCCGAAGGCCAGCGCCTGCGACTGCGCGAACAGATTCGCCATCAGCAGGTCGTGATGGTCGCCTAACGGAGTCAGCGCGTCGCAGAAGCCGATGAAGTCCGCCGGCACCAGTATGGTGCCCTGGTGCAGCAGCTGGTAAAACGAATGCTGGCCGTTGGTCCCCGGTTCGCCCCAGAAAATCGCCCCCGTCTGATACGCGACGCGGCGTCCGTCCAGCGTCACGTGCTTGCCGTTGCTCTCCATCGTCAACTGCTGTAGGTACGCGGGGAAACGGACCAGGTACTGGTCGTACGGCAGCACGGCGACGGTCTGCGCGCCGAAGAAATCGGCGTACCACACGGCGAGCAGGCCCATGAGGACCGGGAGATTGCGCTCGAACGGCGTCGTGCGGAAATGCTCGTCCATGGCATGGAAGCCGGCCAGCATCTCGTCGAACGCGTCCGCTCCGATGGCGAGCATGGTCGACAAGCCGATCGCCGAGTCCATGGAATAGCGGCCGCCGACCCAGTCCCAGAACTCGAACATGTTGGCGGTGTCGATGCCGAATTCGGTCACGGCCTTGGCGTTCGTCGACACGGCCACGAAGTGTTTGGCAACCGCCGCCTCGTTGCCTAACGCAGCCAGGGTCCACGCGCGCGCGGTGCGCGCGTTGGTCATGGTCTCGAGAGTCGTGAACGTCTTCGATGACACGATGAACAGCGTCTCCGCCGGATCGAGTCCGCGGGTCGCTTCAATGAAATCCGTGCCGTCGACGTTGGACACGAATCCGAACGACAGGTCGCGCTGGCTGTAAAAGCGCAGCGCCTGATAGGCCATCACCGGACCGAGATCAGATCCGCCGATCCCGATGTTGATGACGTGACGGATGCGCTTGCCGGTATGCCCGACCCAGTCGCCCGACCGGACTCTTGTGGTGAAGGCGCGCATCCGATCCAGGACGTCGTGCACCGCGGGGACGACATTCTCGCCGGCGACGGTGATCGTAGATCCGCGCCGTGCACGGAGCGCCACGTGCAGCACGCTCCGGCGTTCCGTGACGTTGATCGCGTCGCCGCGGAACATGGCATCGATGCGCTCGCGCAGTCCGGACTGTCGTGCGAGTTCCAAGAGCAGCCTAAGCGTCTCGTCGGTCACCCGGTGCTTGCTATAGTCGAGATAGAGCCCGGCGCCTTCGGCCACCAGGCGTTCGCCGCGCGCCGGATCGGAGGCGAACAGCGTGCGCAGATGTGCATCGCGGATGGTGCGGAAGTGCGCGTCGAGCGCCGCCCACGCCGGCCGCTCGGTGAGCGGCAGGACGGGCGCCGGCGTCGATGTCGCGAGCGTGGTCATCGGGTCAATCTCCTGCGTTTCTTGCCTAACGAACGCAGCTGCTTGGCCGTGAGCAGCCAGAGCAGGGCGCCCGGCCGGCTCGTTCCGGGCAGGTCGATCGCACAGGCCGCTCCCTTCTCGAGCCTCAGGTTGGGCTCGCCGTTCGCGGTCACGAGCAGGGCTGCGAGCTTCGACAACTGCGGTTCGTGTCCCACCAGTGCGATCGTATCGAGGCCGCGTTGGGCGCGCAACCATCGTGCGACAACCGATGGCTTGACATCCGGAATCAGCTGCTCGAGCACGACCGGTTCCAGGCCCGCGTACTCCTTGGCGACGATGCGGGCCGTCTGCATGGCGCGCCGATACGGGCTCGTGACCAGCCGACCCAAGTCCGGTGCGAGTTTGTGTAAGCCGAGTGTTGCGCGTCGCATCTTTTTCTTGCCGTCGGCGGTCACCGGCCGCTCGGAGTCGGGTTTTCCGGTGCGCGCGAACGTTTCGCGATCGCCGGCTTCCGCATGACGTATGATGATCACGCGCATGGGTGGGATCTCCGCTGGAGCTTGCCGCAACTTACAGCGCGGAGAGACGGCAAGCGTCGAGCCCCATCGTCTGGGGAGACGATGGGGCTCGAGGGGTGGAATGCGCGAGGCGGGATTCGAACCCACGACCTTCGGCTCCGGAGGCCGACGCTCTATCCAGCTGAGCTACTCGCGCAGAAAGCACAAAAGGAGCGCGTCGGCTCCTTTTGTCATGGTCGGGGCGAGTGGATTTGAACCACCGACCTCCTGGTCCCGAACCAGGCGCGCTAACCGGGCTGCGCCACGCCCCGCCGAAGTCCCGCAGGACTTCACGGTGACCATCTACTTAATGATTGTACGCGCCCGGAGAGACTCGAACTCCCAACCTTCTGATCCGTAGTCAGATGCTCTATCCAATTGAGCTACGGGCGCAACGACGATTCGAGACGACGACGGCGGACGCATCCGCGAACAGCTCGCGATGCATCCGCCGAAGCTGACGCAAAGTATTTGGGCGCGATGAGAGCGTCAAGCCGAAGGTGGTGAGCGGAGGCAGGGCATCTCTTGGCGGAAATCAAGAGCGTGCTTTCGGTTGTCCGTCAGTCTCGGGTCGGGTCTGTTCTCAAAAAAACGGTCTTCAGGGATTCGCCCGTTGGGTCGTGAGGCTGGGCCGACCGAGGAGAGCGATACGCTCATGAAGACGCGGACACGGCGCGGACACGACGGACACGACAGGACAAGACACATTCTATGATTTTTATCCGGGCTGTGCCCGTTGTGTCCGGCTTTGTCAGCGTCTTCATGAGCGTCGCACTCTTCCCGTCGGAGACCTGCCTCACGATCCTTGGTCTGCTTTCGTTGGACTTTCCACGCTGCGTTTCCCGGAAATTCCGGAAGAACCTGTTCTTGAAAAACAAAGGCCTCGCTGGAGAACGAGGCATGGGCGGTACAAGACTCGAACTTGTGACCTCCACGATGTCAACGTGGCGCTCTAACCAACTGAGCTAACCGCCCGCATTCGTTGCGCCCCGCATCAGTGGAGGCGAGGGGAATCGAACCCCTGACCTCGTGAATGCCATTCACGCGCTCTCCCAACTGAGCTACGCCCCCGACACAGATTTGCGCCCGGCGTTGCGCATGCCGCCCATTTTGACCGGGAACCTCTCAGGATAGCCGACCCATTAGGAGTTGTCAAGAAACTGGGACTGGCGCGTTGGGCGAATCCTCTTATTTTAGGACCGCTTTCACGAGTGTCTGGTGGCTGCCGGACGCTGGTGAACGCGCCATTGAACTCGCTCGTATATCTCAACATCCGAACACGAAACGCGTTTCGCAATAGAGGCCACGCACCAATGACCGAAGTCAAGCGCCGTCGGCGCCGCGCCGCTCCCGCCGGGATCGCTCCAACCGAGCCCGAGCGTGACATCCTGGATCAATACCTCTACGAGGTGAGCACCTATCCCTTGCTCAAGGGGACGCAGGAGCTCGATCTCGCGCGGAAGATCCGCGCGGGCGATCAGGATGCGCTGCAGGAGCTGGTGAAGCGCAACCTCCGGTTCGTGATTTCGGTGGCGAAGAAGTATCAGAACCGCGGACTTCCGCTCATCGATCTCATTGGTGAGGGGAACGTCGGGTTGCTCACTGCCGCGCGAAAGTTCGATCCTGATCAGGGAGTGAAGTTCATTTCGTATGCGGTCTGGTGGATTCGGCAGGCGATTCTGTCGTCGCTCGCACGCCAGGGGCGCACGGTGCGCGTGCCGCTCAATCGGACGGCGGATCTTTCGCGCATCATCAAGGCGTCGGAGATTCTGCGACAGAAGCTGCGGCGCGAGCCGTTGCCGGAAGAGCTGGCGCATCTCACCGGGTTGTCGGTTGACGTCGTGCAGTCGCTCGCGGCGCTCAACACGGGCGATGTGCGGCTCGATGCGCCGATGGATCCGGAAGGGGATCGGTCGCTCATCGAGCGGTTCGTGGCGGACGAGATGCCGGACGCCGAAGAGGAAGCGATGAACCGGTTCCTCACGGACGAAATCGAGCAGGCGTTGAGCACGCTGCCGGCGCGCGACGCGAAGGTGCTGCGGCTCTACTTCGGGCTGGACGGCGGCCGCGAACATACGCTCGAGGAGATCGGTTCGATGCTCGGCGTCACGCGCGAGCGGGTGCGGCAGCTCAGAGACCGCGCGCTCAAGCGGCTGCGCGAAGGCGACGTCGGTCGTGCGTTAGGCAGCTTCGCCGCCTAACGCGGTGGCCGTGGGCACGATGCACCAAGGCCCGCGCTCGCGCGCGGGCCTTCGTGCATCCTGCCCCCGGCCCGCCCCCACGCTCAGTTGTTCTCGCCGCTCGAGTCGGGACCCGTCCGCCCCACTCGGCGCTTCGTCCAGATCACAATCGTCCCGCACGGTCCGCCGTCCGCGCCCTGGAACTGCATCGGCGTCTCCGCCGAGCTCTTGTAGACTTCGATCGCCGCGACGTCCTGCGGCTGCACGATCTGATCGATGTCGTCTCCGACCGACAGGAACGGCGAGCCGTCGATGTAGTAGGCCACGGGACACGAGCCGCCGTTGGAGTTGCGGTTCACCTGCACCGAATAGCCTTCGCCATCCCACGCCACGGTGAGACCCGGCACCTGGCGGAACAGGTCCGTCGTGCTGATCGGGTTCGACTTCTCGATCTGGTCGCGATCCATGTAGTAGCCCAACCCGCTCTTCTTCCGTTGGTCAAAGCCCGCGATCTCGGAGCCGCGCTTCGCCGTGATCTCCATCGTCTTGAGCACCGTCGTGTGCTCGTCGAGGGTGGCCGTGAGCGTGCTCGGGTGGCGCGGCGTCAGATCGACCGCGAACCGTTTGGGCGAGTAGCCGATCTCGCGCACCTCCACGCTCTGCGTGCCGGCCGGTAGCCCGGTTAGGCGGAACGCGCCGTCGACATCGCTGCGCGCCGAGAGCTGCGTGCCCAAGAGCAGCACCATCGCGCCCTCGAGCGGCTTGCCCTCGGCGGACGTCACGTGGCCGGTGAGCGTCGCGCTGCCGGGCGGCGCCGGTTTGCGCGCCGACGCGGTGTCCGGCGTCCCCGGCGCCGACGCCGGCGCCTGCGCCACCACCGCCGGCCGCTCGCCTAACAGCACGTCGCGCAGTGCCAGCCCGGTGGGCGGCACCGTCACCTCGATCCAGCCGCTGGCACCGGCCGACGAGCGCGCCTGCAATCGCACCAGCGTCTGCGTCGGCACGCCGCAGGCGCGGAACGTGCCCATGTCGTCCGTCAACACACTCGTCGCCTGAGGCACCTTGAGCACCGAATTGCCCGCAACGCTCACGCCCGTCCACATGAGCACCACACGCACTCCCGTCGCCGGCTTTTCCGTCGATGCGTCACGCACGATGCCCATCACCAGCCCGCGCCCTTCCGTGCGCGTCGAGTCGGGACACACCGATGCCACCACGGTTCCCGCCGACGGCACGTACAATTGCACGAACGATGCCTTCCCCTGCGAGATGAGCACCGGCTGCGTCGGCGGCGAGATGCCGAGTGAATCGAGCGTGGGATGAAAAAATCCCACCTGATACATCCCGTCGTGCAGACCGTGAGCTACGATGCGAAACCGTCCCGATGGATCAGTGGTCGCTGCGAAGGTCGTGTTCGTGATGAGGACCGTCGCCCCGGCCAACGGCAGCTCCCGCAGACTGTCCAACACGAAGCCCGTCACGACGACCGTGTCGCCCGATGGCGGCGTCGCAGTATCGGCGACCGGCGCGTGGCTCGCCGGCGTCGCCGGAGCTCGCGTGGTCCCTTTCTTGATTGCCTGCGCGGACACGTGCACCGCCGCCGTACAGGCGAGCGTCGCGACGAGGAGGGATCGAACCATGTCGACTCAATACAGGGAGAGGGCGCGAGGCCGGAATGCCGCGCTCCTGAAGCTTCGACGACGGACGCGAAAATCTCAACACCCGCGGCGGCAATTGCCGCCCTCCCGCACGCGCACGCGTTGCCGCAGCCATCGCCTTGCCGCAGATTATGGGCGTGATCGAGGCGACCGGACGATGGGTCCGCTTCAGAATCGAGGAAGCCGGGCGCGCGGGTCGCTTCCTCGAGGAAGCCGCCCGGGCACTCGCCGCCGGGCGTACCTGGTTTCCCAACGCCACGCTGCAGATGCGGCGACTGGGCGTCGATTCGCTTCCCATCGGGTTGCTCATCGCGATCTTCACCGGCATCGTGCTGGCGCTCCTGGCCAGCTACTCGTTCACGGGCGCGGTTCCACTCTACTTCGTCGGAACGCTGGTCGAAAAGACGATCACGCTCGAGCTCGCGCCGGTGCTCACGGGACTCGCGCTCGCAGGACGCGTGGGCGCGAACATCGCCGCCGAGCTGGGCACGATGCGCGTGACTGAGCAGGTGGATGCGTTGGAAACGCTGGCGTACGATCCGGATGCATATCTCGTCGTGCCGCGGGTGATCGCGGGGACGATCATGTTCCCGCTGATCGTCGGCGTGGCAATGATCGTTGGGTTAGGCGCAGGCTGGCTGGCATCGCTCGGCTTCCTGCAGTTGTCGAGTGACGAATTTCTCAAGGGCGCGCGCCTGTTCTTCAGCGCGTTCGACATCGAATACGGACTCGTGAAATCCGCGAGCTTCGGGTTGGCGGTCACGCTGATCGGCTGCTACAAAGGACTGCGCGCGCGGGGCGGCGCCGAAGGCGTGGGCAATGCAGCCACGGCCGCCGTCGTATACTCCGCAGTGATGATTCTCGTGCTCGATGCTTTCTGGGCCATGACGTGGCTCCATGGACGGTCCTGATGATCAAGTGGGTCGACGTCTACAAGTCATTCGGCGACAAGAAAGTCCTCGATGGATTCACGCTCGATGTCCACGAGGGCGAAGCGGTCGTCATCATCGGGTATTCGGGAGCCGGCAAGTCGGTCGCGATCAAACACGTCGTGGGGTTGCTCGAGCCCGACCGCGGCACCATCGAGGTCGATGACAAAGACGTGCCGACGCTCCCGCGCAAAGAGTTGTACGAGCTGCGTGCGCACATCGGCTACGTGTTTCAATTCGCGGCGCTCTTCGACTCCATGACCATCGGCGACAACGTGGCCATGGGGCTGCGCAAACGCCCCGAGATGTCGGAGAGCGAGATCCAGCAGCGGGTGTCCGAGGCGCTCGAGCTGGTCGACCTCCCCGACGTGCAACAGCGCTATCCGGCCGAGCTCTCGGGCGGCATGCGCAAGCGCGTGGGCATCGCGCGCGCCGTCGCGCTCAGACCCAAGTACATCCTCTACGATGAACCCACCACCGGGCTCGATCCGGTCACCAGCGCGGTGATCGACGAGCTCATGATCCGCATGCGGGAGAAGTTAGGCGTGACGAGCGTCGTCATCACGCACGACATGCGGAGCGCATATCGCGTGGGCAGCCGCATCGCGATGCTGTACGAGGGACGGGTCCGGCAAGTCGGGACGGTGGACCAGATTCAACAATCGAAAGACCCCATCGTGCGCCAGTTCATCGAGGGGCGTGCGACACTCGAAGACGGCGAGACGGCATCGCCGGCCGCGACGGCATCGGCGGCCGCGGTCACTCCCGCACGCGGAGGACGCGCATGAAACGCGGAAATGACTTCACGGTCGGGCTGGTGGTGATCGGGTCGATCGTCGCCATCGTGCTCTTCACTCTCTGGCTGAGCCAGACCAGCATCGGGTCCAAGCAGCGCGATGTCGTGGCGCGCTTCACCGACGTCGGCAACGCGAAGGTCGGCAATTCGGTGGTCATCCGCGGCGTCCAGGCGGGCCGCATCCAATCCATCGAGCTCGAGCCAACCGGATGGGTGTTGGTCAAGATGTCGCTCGACCCCGATATCAAACTGCCGAGCAATCCGGTGGTCGTGCTGAGCGAGTCGAGCATGTTCGGCGAATGGCAGGCCACGATCATGGAGCGCGCGGCGGCGCCCGACGACGCGGATGTGCAGCAGCAGCTCGCGCAATCGGCGGCCGTGGGGCGGGGCAACGCCATCCCCGGCGCGCGGCTGCCGGACATCGCGCAGCTAACGGCCGTCGCGGGACGCATCGCCGGCGACATGTCGCGGGTGGCGGACCGGTTCCAGGTGGCGTTCGACGACCGGGCGGCGAACGAGCTGCGGCAATCGATCCGCAACTTCGCCGACCTGTCGGCCGAGCTCGAGCGCACGGTGCGGTCGCAGTCGGCGAGTCTTACTCAGTTAGGAAGCGACGTCCACAAGACGGTGGGCACCATCAACGCCACCGCGCTGGCCGTGCAGCACACCGCCGACCGCGTCGACTCCTCGACGTCCAAAGGCCAGATCCGCCAGATCATGGACAACGTCGGCGAGGCGTCGGAAGACATCAAGGCGACGTCGCACGACCTGCGCGGCGCGTCGCACACGCTCATCGCGACCCAGCAGCAGCTCGCATCGGTGCTCACGCACGCCGACTCGGTGTTAGGCAAGATCGACCGCGGCCAGGGATCGTTGGGCATGATGGTCAACGACCCGACGCTGTACCAGAACGGCGACGCGCTGCTCTCGCAGATGCGCGAGCTCGTGGCCGAGATCCGCGCGCACCCGCGTCAGTACCTGTCTGTCAAAATCTTCTGATGGTGCGGTCGCGGGCAAAGCGGGAGACGTCGGCCGGCGGCGTCGTGTATCGCCTGGTGGATGGCGCGCCGCTGTTCCTGCTCATCCGCGACGCGTACCACAACTGGGGATTCCCCAAGGGCCACGTCGAACACAACGAAGCGCTCGAGTCGGCGGCACGGCGCGAGGTCGAGGAGGAAACGGGTCTCCACGCGCTGACGCTGCGCGCGCCGATCGATACCATAGATTGGTACTTCCGGTTTCGAGGCCGTCTCGTTCACAAGACCTGTCACTTCTTCCTCATGGAAAGCGCCACCGCGACCACGTCGCCGCAACGCGAGGAAGGCATCACGGCGTGCACGTGGCTGACGCTCGAGGAGGCGTTAGCGCGAGTGTCCTACGAGAACGCGCGCGGCGTGCTCACCCGCGCGGCCGAGCTCGTCCCGCCGGAGCACGGCGCAGGTGTCGCGCCGTGACGCCGCGGCGCGCACGTGTCGCTGCTGCCGGCTCACGTCTCGTGGTGGCACACGCGCCGCGCGCACGAACGCGCGAATTGGTGCGCACGAGTATCTCGCGTCGAGACGGTCGAGTGGCAATTACACGGTCGCTGGGGACGCTCGATCGAAGACTGCACGCCACGCTCGTCGACCTCGTCGTCGTCGACCTGGGTGGACCGGAAGACGTGCTCGCTGCCGCGTCGCTCGCGCGCGAGTTCCCGAGCGTCGCGTTCGTCGCCGTCACGCCGTTCCGTGCGGTCGACGCGCCGGCGATCGCCGCGTGCGCCAACTGCGGCGTCGCCGACGTCCTGGCCGATGGCGTGGACGACGGGATGCTGCGGCACGCCGTGACAGTCCACGGTTTCTCGACGAGATTCGCCACTGCTCTCGCCGAGCCGCCGCGGGAACTCGGCTTGGAGACCCGGATACAGCGAAGCGCCTGGCGATTCATCGCCGGTCGAGCCGGACGAGTGGTCCGGACGCAGGAGTTGGCGAAGGCGCTGGCCGTGACTCGCGAGCACTTGAGCCGGAGTTTCGGGCATGCCGGGAAGCCGCAGGCGACGCTCAAGCGGGTGATCGATTTGGTGCGGCTGCTTGCCGCGGCGGAGTTGGCCAAGAATCCGGGGTATGATTTGCGGGATGTCGTTCGTCTGTTGGGGTACGCATCGGTGTCGCAACTTTCTGCGGTCGCGGAGCGTCTGGTGGGTCGACCAGCAACATCGCTCGCCCGGTTGCGGCCAAATGATCTGATAGAAGGGTTTGTCCGAACGGCATCGCGTGGTCTTGTCTCGTCCGGCACCTTGTGATAAATTTCACAAGCTGCCGAGTGGACTGATTCGGCGGGCCGGCCCATACCTCACACGGACCTCCTAGCCCCACCACCCATGGCATCCGACACCTCGCTCCGCCCCGCAGAGATCAAAGACATCCTTCTGCGCGAGATCGAAGCAGCCGACCTGCACGAGCTCGATGTCGAAGAGGTAGGCACCGTGCTCGAGGTCAAAGACGGCATCGCTCGCATCTACGGCCTCACGAAAGCCATGGCCGGTGAGATGCTCGAAGTCACATCCAGCGAAACCGGCGAGAATGTCGTGGCCCTCGCGCTCAACCTCGAGGAAGACAACATCGGCGCCGTCATCCTCGGCGACTACCTCCAGCTCAAGGAAGGCGACGAAGTCCGCCGCACGGCGCGCGTGCTCGAGGTGCCCGTTGGGCCGGAGCTGGTGGGCCGCGTCGTCGATGGGTTAGGCAACCCGATCGACGGGAAAGGGCCCGTCGCCGCCACGCGGACGCGCAAGGTCGAGTCCGACGCCCCGGGCATCATCGTCAGGCAGCCGGTGAAGGAGCCGCTGCAGACAGGGATCAAGGCCATCGACTCGATGATTCCGATCGGACGCGGCCAGCGCGAGTTGATCATCGGCGACCGCGCGATCGGAAAGACCGCGATCGCGATCGACACGATCATCAATCAGAAGGGCGCTGGCGTGATCTGCGTGTACGTCGCGATCGGCCAGAAGAAGTCGACGGTCGCCTCCACGGTCGAGAAGCTGCGCCAATTCGGGGCGATGGACTACACGATCGTCGTCGTCGCCGCGGCGTCGGATCCGGCGCCGATGCAGTACATCGCGCCGTATACCGGGTGCGCAATGGCCGAGTACTTCATGTACCACGAAGGCAAAGCGACGCTCTGCGTCTACGACGACTTGTCGAAACAGGCCGCCGCCTATCGCGCAATCTCGCTCGTGTTGCGTCGCCCGCCCGGACGCGAAGCGTATCCCGGCGACGTGTTCTATCTGCACTCTCGGCTGCTCGAGCGCGCCGCGAAGATCAGCGAAGATCCATCGGTCGTCGACGACAAGACCATCTTCAAGCCGGGCGGCTCGCTCACGGCGCTGCCGATCATCGAAACGCAAGCCGGCGACGTGTCGGCGTACATTCCGACGAACGTCATCTCGATCACCGATGGGCAGATCTTCCTCGAGGCCGACCTGTTCAACGCGGGCACACGTCCCGCCGTGAACGCCGGCATCTCGGTGTCGCGCGTCGGCGGATCGGCGCAGATCAAAGCGATGCGAGCGGTTGCCGGACGGCTGCGTCTCGACCTCGCGCAATATCGCGAGCTCGAGGCGTTCGCGGCGTTCGCATCGGACCTCGACAAGGCGACCAAGGCGCAGTTGGACCGCGGCGTGCGGACGGTGGAAGTGCTCAAGCAGCCGCAGTACGCGCCGATGCCCGTCGAGCAGCAGGTGATGATCATCTACGCGGTGAGCAACGGGTTCCTCGACGATGTCGCGGTGCACGACATTCGCGAGTGGGAGGCTGGGTTCCACAAATTCATGGCCGAGCAGTTCCCGCAGGTGGGGCAGGCGATCCGGAAGGAGAAGGTGCTGTCGAAGGAGACGGAGGCGGCGCTGCGCCGGGGCATCGAGGCGTACAAGCAGGACTGGGGCACGCGGCGCGGAGCCAAGTGATCCGATCATCCACTCGTCTTCCCGTTCTCCGTTAGGCAATGGCCAAAGGTCGAGAGCTCAAGTCGCGCATCAAGTCCGTCGAGGGCACGCGCAAGATCACGCGCACGATGGAGATGGTGTCGACCTCCAAGCTGAAGCGCGCGCAGGATCGCGTGGTCGCGGCGCGGCCGTACGCACGCGCGCTGGCGGACGTGATCGCCGATCTGTATTCGCCGGCGCTGGCCGAGGAATTCCCGCTGCTCCGGCAGCCGGCCACGGTCAAGCGCGCGGCGGTGCTGCTCATCACGTCGAACCGCGGACTCGCCGGCGCGTTCAACGCGAACCTCATCCGCGAAGCGCGGCACCTGGTGGCCAAGTTAGGCGCGGCCTCCGCCGAGACCGAGTTGCACATCGTCGGCCGCAAGGGCGTCGGGTTCTTCCGCTACATCGGGACGCCGATCGCGTCGTCGCGGGTGGACATCGGCGACCGGCCGCGCGCCGAGCACGCGGCGGAGCTCGTGGATGGCGTGATGCACGACTTCGTGAGCAGACGGCTGGACGCCGTGTACGTCGTGTACGCGAAGTACAATTCGCCGCTCTCGACCCCGCCGACCGCCGATCGCATCCTGCCTGTGACGCCGCCGGAGCGCAAAGGCGCCGCGCGCGACTACCTGCTCTTCCCGAGCGCGCAGGCGATCCTCACGCAGCTGCTCCCGCTCTACGTGCGCAACGCCGTCTACCGGGCGTTGGTGGAGACGGCGGCCGGCGAGCAGGGTGCGCGGCGGACGGCGATGAAGAATGCGACCGACAACGCGGGCGAGATGCTGAACGTGCTCCGGCGGACGTACAACCGGGCGCGGCAGGCGCAGATCACGCAGGAGATCGCCGAGATCGTCGGCGGCGCGGAAGCGCTCAAGGGCTAACGGACTAACGGATCACCGCGGGCGCCGGCGGCGCCGGCGGCGTACACTTTCGGGGAATACACGCATGGCTGCCACGCAAACCGGCAAGGTCGTCCAGGTGATCGGTCCCGTGCTCGACGTGGAATTCGAGTCGGAACACCTCCCGGAGATCTACAACGCGCTCGAGATCGACCAGGATTCCGACGGCGGCGGGCACGTCCGCTTGGTGGCCGAGGTGCAGCAGCACATCGGCCGCAACCAGGTGCGCGCGGTCGCCATGTCGAGCACCGACGGCGTCCAGCGCGGCATGGACGTCACGGACCTCGACGGGCCGATCTCCGTGCCCGTCGGCAACGCTGCGTTAGGCCGCATTCTCAACGTGCTCGGCGAGCCGGTCGACAACGGCGCGGCGATTCCCGCCGACGCGCCCCGCTGGCCGATTCACCGGTCGAGCCCGGCATTCGTGAATCTCGAGCCCAAGACCGAGATCTTCGAGACGGGCATCAAGGTCATCGACCTCATCGCGCCGTTCGTCAAAGGCGGCAAGATCGGCTTGTTCGGCGGCGCCGGCGTCGGGAAGACGGTCATCATCCAGGAGCTCATCAACAACGTGCAGAAGGGACACGGCGGCCGGTCCGTGTTCTGCGGCGTCGGCGAGCGCACGCGCGAGGGCAACGACCTCTACCTCGAGTTCAAGGAAGCCAAGATCCTCGACTCGGTGGCGCTCATCTACGGCCAGATGAACGAGCCGCCGGGCGCCCGCCTGCGCGTGGGCCTCTCCGGCCTAACGGTCGCCGAGTATTTCCGCGATGTGGAACACCAGGACGTGCTCCTGTTCATCGACAACATCTTCCGCTTCACGCAGGCGGGCTCGGAAGTGTCCGCGCTCCTGGGCCGCATGCCGAGCGCCGTGGGGTACCAGCCGACGCTGGCGACGGAAATGGGCGACCTGCAGGAACGCATCACGTCGACCAAGAGCGGATCGATCACGTCGGTGCAGGCGATCTACGTGCCGGCCGACGACATCACCGACCCGGCGCCGGCGACTGCCTTCGCACACCTCGACGCCACCGTCGTATTGTCGCGGGCACTCACCGAGATCGGCATCTATCCTGCTGTGGACCCGCTCGCTTCGGGCTCTCGCATCCTGGCGGCACAGTATCTTGGTGATCGGCATTACAACGCCGCGTCCGAGGTCCTGCGTATTCTGCAGCGGTACAAGGAGCTGCAGGACATCATCGCGATCCTGGGCATGGACGAGTTGTCGGAAGACGACAAGCGCGTGGTCGCGCGTGCGCGCCGCGTGCAACGCTTCCTCTCGCAGCCGTTCGCCGTGGCCCAGCAGTTCACCGGCATCGAAGGCAAGTACGTGAAGCTCGAGGAGACAGTCCAGTCGTTCGAGCGCGTGGTGGCCGGTGAGTTCGATGACCTGCCGGAGCAGGCGTTCTACATGGTGGGCGGAATCGAGGAAGCGGTCGCCAAAGCGAAAACGCTCAAGGATTGAGGCGCCGATCGTGTTGACGGTCTCGGTCATCTCCGCGGAAGCGACGCTGTTCGAGGGCCAGGCGACGGCCGTCATCGCGCCTGCCTTCGACGGCGAGGTCGGTATTCTGACGAACCACGCGCCGATGATCACGGCGTTAGGCAGGGGGACGTTGCGGGTCGAAGACGGGTCGGCCGCACAGCGATTCACGGTGGCCGGCGGTTTCCTACAGGTGGTGGACAATCAGGTCCGGATTGTGACGGAGCAGGCGAGCATCAGTCGGTGATGCGCGCGCCCGGGTGGGCGCGACGAGTTCCAGCCCAGGGGAGGAGTCTCATGAATCGCACGATGTCGACGTTCATCGCCGCGCTCGTTGCAGCTGCGGCCTCGACCATGCTGCCGGGCCAGGTGAGTGCGCAGGCGTGGCACTATCCGGCGTTCCAGTTGCCCGAAGTCTCGACGCGGGAGTTCAATTTCGCGGTGGCGGGCGGAGGCGACTACGGCACGACAGGACTCGCGCAGTGGAGAGAAGGCATCGGCCCGGACACGCACATCGGGTTCGACCTCGGCTTCGCATCGCCATCGGGCGCATCGACGCTGTTTCTGATCGGCGGCGGCATCGGCCAGCAACTGATCCGCTCGACGCAGGACATGCCCATCGACCTCATGCTCACCGGCGGCCTGTACGGCGCGTTTTCGAGCGACATCGGCTTTCTCCGTATCCCGATCGGCGTGGTCGCCGGACACCGGTTCCCGCTGCAGAACGGGATGTCGCTGACGCCGTACGCCGCGCCGCGGCTGTCGATCGACGCCTGCGTTAGCTCGTGCAATGGAGAAGGCACGGATGCCAACGTGAACTTCGACATCGGGCTCGATTGGGCAGTGAACTCGATGCTGTCGCTGCGCGGCGCGCTCACGGTCGGCGCGGTGGGGTCGGGACCGAGCCAGACGGGTTTCGGCTTCGGTCTCGCGTTCCGACCGCAGACGATCCGGCATTAGGGGACACGGCCTCTGCAGGTCGTGGCGAGTATGCGAAGGGCCGCCTGACGACTCGGGCGGCCCTTTCCATTCGTTAGCTGGAGGATTGGATATGGCTCATATTTTGCTCGCCCACAGCGCCACCGAGTCAGCGAGGGGTGGCCAGCTATGAGTGAGCCGACGATTCTCATCGTTGATGACAGTAGAGAAAACGCGGACATTCTGCGGCGGTACCTCGAGCTCAGGGGCTATGCCGTCCGGATTGCGTACAACGCCAACGAAGCGATGGCGCTCTTCGATGGCGTGCATCCGGCGCTGGTGCTACTGGATGTGTTGATGCCGGGGCGCGATGGGTGGGCGGTGTGCCGCGCGATGCGCGAGCATCCGCACGGCGCGCACACGCGCATCGTGATGCTGAGCGGGTTAGGCGAACGGCAGGTGCGCGAGGGGATGGTGCTCACCGGCGCGGACGACGTCATCACGAAGCCGATCGAGCTGCCCGAGCTCGCCGAGTGCGTCCGGCGCAACCTCGGCGCCGGCGCGGATGTCGGCGTGTCGCCGGGGCCGCCGGCAGGCCGTTAGGCGACGGGTCGTTCGGGCCGGGCGCGTTCGAGAAGGGTCTCGACCAGGCGGGCCGACCGGTCCGCCGCACCCAGGCCGTTTCGCACCACCGCGCGCGCCCGTTCGCCGGCCGACCGGCGCGCCGCCTCCGAATGCAGCCATCCGATGAGGGCGCCGGCGAGCGCGGTTGCCTGCGGGACGGGTACGCCGCCGCCCGCTTTGGCGAGCAGCATCGCGTCCCGGCTTCGCTCGCAGCGCGGCCCGAAGGCCACCGGCGCGCCGAAGGCGGCCGGCTCGATCACCGAGTGCAGGCCCGCGTCGTGGAATCCGCCGCCGACGAAGGCCGCGGTCGCCAGCGCGTAGAGCTCGCCTAACACCCCGACGCGATCCACGAGCACCACATCGGCGGCCGTCGCGTGCGCGCCGTCCAGGCGGGCGAGCGAGAGGCGCTCGGCAGCCGCCCAGTGCTCGATCGACGCCAGGTGCGACGGCGCCGGTTCGTGCGGCGCGATGATCAGCCGGACATTGGGAATCTGCCGGCGCACCGAGCGCCAGGCCGGCATCAGCACCGCCTCATCGGCCGGCCAGGTCGAGCCGGCGACGATCGTTGGGCGGGGGCTGGCTAACGGCGCCAGCAGCGGCCCGGCGCGGTCGACGCTCTGGGCGCGCGACCACACCTGGTCGTAGCGGGTGTCGCCCGTGACCTCGAGCGCCGTCTCGCGCACGCCTAACGAAAGTAGCCGGCCCGCGTCGTCCTGGTCGACGGCGCCCACGGCGTCGAGCCGCGCGTAGGCATCGCGCAGCAGGGCCGCCACGACACGCGACCGCCGCGCCGAGCGCGCGGACAGCGTCGCGCTGATGAGGCCCAAGGCCACGCCGCGCCGCGACGCCTCGCGCGTCAGCTCCGGCCACACATCGAGCTTGCTGTACACGAGCGCGTCGGGCCGCAGCGCGTCCAGGGCCGCGCGCGCGTCGGCCGCCGAATCGAACGGCAAATAGTCGGCGAAGTCGGCGCCTAACGAATGCGCGAACCGCTCGGCGCTGGGAGAGAAATGGGTGTAGGCGAGCTGCAGCGTGTCGTGCGAGGCGCGGAGCCGCTCGATCACCGGCCGCGCCTGCAGCCCTTCGCCGACCGACGGCGCGTGCATCCACAGTAAAGGCCGCGCGGCGTCGCGGTGGGCAGCGCCCCACGCGGCGTAGCGCTCGAGAATTCCCTTGCGCGCGCCGAGCGATCGCCAGAATTTGCCGTCGCGCTCGGGCGCAACCGACGCCGCAAAGCGCGCGACCTCGACGGCAAACCCGTAGAGCGGTCGGAACATGGTACCGCGCCGGCGTGGAAGCGACGTCAGCTACTGCGCCTTGACCTTGGCCAACTGCGCGTCGATCACCGCGCGGAATTGGTCTAACGGCTGGGCGCCGGAGATCTTCGCGGTGCCGATGATGAACGTCGGCGTCGCCTGCACGCCGCTTTCATCGGCGCGATCCATGTCGCCCTGAATGAGTGCGCGCATCTGATGCTGCGTGACGCATTTCGTGTACGCGTCCCGCGATACGCCGACGCTCGCCGCCAGCGAATCGAGCGTCGGTTGGGGGTTGGCCAGGTTCTCCCACCGCGGCTGCGATGCGAACAGCGAGTCGTGCATCGGCCAGAATTTTCCCTGCGCCGCGGCACACATCGCAGCCTCAGCCGCCGGCCACGCGTTCTTGTGGATCGAGAGAGGGAAGTTGATGTACGCGAAGCGAATCTTGCCCGTGTCGACGTACTCGGACTTGATCGCCTGGTAGCTCTGGTCGTGCCATTCGCGACAGAACGGGCACTGGAAATCGCTGATCTCGATCACCCACAGCGGTGCCGTGGGGCTACCCTCGACACGCGCGTGATCCGCGACACGGTCGAGCGCGGTATCGCCCTTGGGCGCCGGCGTCGTCGGCCGCGACGCTACCGGCGCCGAAGCGGAAACCGGCGTGGCGCGATCGCTTGCAGAAGAGCCGCAACCCACCGACACGCATACCGCGACGACAGCAGCAAGCGCGCTCGCCTTGACCAAGTCCATGAGTCCTCAGAAATCGGAAAACACGCGCCGCAACACGACGTTGCGGCGATCGAGAATGTACGTATAGCCGCGACGCGACGCGAGCGCGGTCGCGAATCCCATTTCGCGGGCCAGTCCCAGTGTGCGCATGGGCGTCGTGCCGAGGTCGATCACGTACACGCCCTCCGGTCCGGCCGCGACGAACAGGCGCTGGCGATCGATCGACACGTCGTAGGCAAAGTGGGCGATGGTCCACGACGCGACGGCGCGGGGCGCCGACGGGTTGCTCACGTCGAACAGGCGCACACCGCGCTCGCCTAACGCAACGGCGATGGTGTCGCCGCCGCGGGACATGTTGAGCCCCACCGACTCGAGCGGCGCTTCACCAACGCGGACCAGCGAGTCGCTCGAGACCTTGAAGGCGATCAGGTTGCGGTCGGTCGTCGCCCAGAGCAGGCCGTGGTCCGAATCGAGGAGCAGTGCGTGTACGGGCGACTGCATGGTGATGCCCGGCCAGGTACGGGCGGTGTCGTCGGAGAGCGGCGCGATCTCGATGCGGTCGTTCACCGCAACGAACACGCGGTGGGAACCGCCGGCAATCGCCTCGACGTCGCCGGGTCGGACGAGTGCACCAGGACCCTCCTCCGGCGGGAACATGTACAGGCCGGAAGGCGAGCCGACCGCGAGCCAGCCGGTCGTCGGCGAGAGCGCGATCGCCATGATACTGTTGAGCCCGCGTGCGCGAAGTATCCCGGCTTCCATGGCGCCGGACAGGGGCAGCATTTCGACGCCGGCGCTTCCGCCCACCGCGATCTGCGAGTCGTCGGCTGCCAAGACGATCGGCTCGCCCTCGAGATGCGCGTTGACGCTCGAGAGGTGGAGCGGGACGACGCCGCGATATCGCGAGTTATAGGTCCGGTCTGCCTCGTGTCCGAAGGCGAAGCCGATGCCGGCGCCGATGAGCGTCGACCCAACCACCACACAGGGCACGCCGAGGCAGCCCGTTCCTCCTTTCCCGCCCGAACTACTGCGAACGCCCAGTCCCAAGACGCCCCCGAGGACGGCGCCGAGGATCGTGTACAGCTTGGTTCGTGAGGACCGGGGGGCGATCGCCTCCTGGTCAGTCTGGGCTGAGAGGGTGGCGACGCAGCCGCGTGCCGCGTTGGCGAAGACGGTCGCGGCGAACCAGCAGGCGAGTGTCCGGCGGCCGATCGAGGTCAAGCGCCACGAAACCTTGGCACAATGCCCAACGGGTGCGGACCGGCCTGTGACATTAGCACGAGAGAGGGCCATGCGAGAAACCCGGTAAACGGAGGCACCGCTGGGGAACGGACGACGATGTCAGAGCACGGCACTGTCTGGCAGGAGCGCCAAGGAGGACATACTTTACCACTCCTTGACGTAATCCGGAAACTATCTGTATACTCTGCCCGCGTCTATTTGCTCCGTCACCCCATTGCCGCGTTCACCGGTGGCTGCCTCTGAGCCTGTTTTGTCGGCGCCGTCCAGCTCTCTCCCGCCGTTCCGACTCCGTGGTGCATCCGCACCGCGTGCTCCCTTTCGCGCCTCGACTGGTCCGGTGCGTCCGCACCGGTACCACCTGCACACTCGTCACCGCGGAGGTGCCTAACCCAATCACCTGAAATTGTCAGTGCGCTGCCCTGCGCGTGCACGGCGGCGGCAGTTCCCATGTTCTCGTCGACACACCTTTTGGAAGAGGTGGCAAGGAGGAAGAATGGGACGTTTCGTTCGTAGAGCCATCGCGGTCGCGTGCGCGATAGCAGTTCTTCCTGCGTTTGCAGCTGCGCAGGAGGGCACGACGATCAACGGTCGCGTGACGAGTGAGGCAGGAGCCCCGCTCAGTTCCGCGAGCGTATTTATCGAAGGCATGAACATCGGGAGCCTGAGCGACGCGGACGGCAAGTATTCGTTTGTCGTTCCATCGGCGCGTGTGAAGGGCCAGCAGGTGACGGTCACCGCTCGCCTCATCGGCTTCAAGGCTCAATCGGTGCAGGTCACGCTCAGCGCCGGCACGCTGACGCAGAACTTCACGCTGTCGGCGAATCCGCTGCGGCTTGGTGAAGTGGTCGTCACGGGTGAAGGCACGCAGACGGTACGCGAGCGTCTGGGTTCCGTCGTCAATTCGGTGGACACCACCCTCGTTACGAAGTCAGACGAGACCAACGTGGTGTCGGCACTTGCCGGCAAGGCGCCGAATGTCGAAGTCGTGTCGCAGTCCGGCGATCCGGGCTCGTCCTCGTACATCCGGATTCGCGGACCCAAGACCATCACGGGCGACGCGCAGCCGCTGTTCATCGTGGACGGCGTGCCGATCGACAACTCGACGATGACCACGGAGTCGCCGGAAGGCGGCGCCGCGGCGTCGAACCGCGCGTCGGACATCAACTCCGACGACATCGCGTCGATCGACATTCTCAAGGGCGCGGCGGCGTCGGCGATTTACGGCGCCCGCGCGGGCGCAGGTGTCGTGATCATCACGACCAAGCGCGGTCAGTCGGGTCAGACGCGGACGTCGTTGCGGACAAGCTATTCGTTCGACAAGGTGACGCAGGGTCCGCCGCTCAACACTCAGTACGGACAGGGTAGCGAAGGCGTATCGCCGAGCTGTTACGCACTCGCTGCGCCCGTGCCGGATTGCGGCGATCCAAATCCTCAGGGAACCAAGGTTGCATCCAGCAATTCATGGGGCCCGCTCTTGCCCGCTGGCACACCGACCTACAATCACTTCGACGACTTGTTCGTCACCGGTCACAACTGGAACACCACGTTGGATCTGTCGGGCGGCAGCGACAAGACGTTGTACTTCGTCTCGGGCAGCCTGGACAACAACCGTGGTCAGATCACGGGGCCTAACGACTGGTACAGGCGCAATACCGTGCGCGTGAATGCGTCGCACCAGATGCTCGAGAACCTCAAGGTGGGCATCGACGCGCAGTACTCGGACGTCCGGGCCAAGTACGTGCAGCAGGGGTCCAACGTCGACGGTCTGTTGCTCGGCTCACTCCGCACGCCGCCGGAATTCAACAACTTCGAGTTCCTCGATCCGACCAGCATGACCCAGCGGTCGTATCGGTTCCCGTGGCCGACGGTCAACACGCCGATGCACACGCGTGGATACGACAACCCGATCTTCGAGATTTACGAGCAGAGCAACAACTCAGCGGTCCAGCGAACCTTCGGCAACGCGAACATCGAGTGGGATGCGTTCGACTGGCTCAAGGTCAAGGAAGTCTTCGGCGCCGACTACTACACCGACCAGCGTCTCGATGGACTGCCGTACAGCTCGTCGGGTCAGCCGACCGGCCAGGTGATCGAAGGTGATCTCAAGAACTACATCATCGACCACAATCTGACGGCGACCGTCACGCACACCTTCTCTCCGAGCGCGAGCGCAAACCTCACGCTTGGCCAGAACCTGAATGCGACGACGTTCAGGCAAATCTTTGTGACGGGTGTCTCGCTCGTCGCGGCCCAGCCGTACACCATCGGCAACACGACGACGTTCACGCCTAACGATTTCCAGAGCTACGTTCACGCGGAACGCTACTTCGGTTCGGCCAATGTCTATCTCTGGAATCAGTTGAACCTCGAGGTCTCGGCGACGAACGATGGATTTTCCTCGTTCGGTGTCAACTCACAGCGCCACTGGTTCCCCAGCGGCAACTTCGCCTGGAACGTTGTCCAGAATACCGGAGACAACAAGAGCATCCTCTCCTATGCGAAAATCCGTGGCGCATACGGCGAGGCCGGCATTCAGCCGAACGCTTACAGCACGCTGCAGACCTACGCTTCCGGATTCTCGGTTGGCGATGCAGGCTGGGGCGATGCGTTGTTCATCAACCAGGCCGGGTTGGGCGGTTTGGCGCAGGGCAGTCTGCACGCGCAGCCGAACCTCGGTCCTGAGCGTACGAAGGAGTTCGAGGCTGGCGTTGACGTCGGCTTGTTCGGTAGCCGTGCCGACGCGTCCTTCACGGGATATCTCGATCGCACCGAAGGCGCAATTTTCGGTCTACCGTTAGCCAATTCGACCGGCTTCTCCGCGATCACGGCGAACGCGGGCGTCATCCGCAACCGCGGTCTCGAGACGTCGATCAACTATCGGCCGATCATGCGGTCGGATCTCACATGGGAAGTCGGTTTGAACTGGTCGAAGAACGAGAACCGCCTGGTGAATCTGTCGGGTCAGCAATTCACCGACCTGGCCACCGGCGGCGGATTCACCGGTGCAGTGCCAACGGCCTGGTATGGCGCGAGCGTCGGCGTGATTCGTGGTAACGATTTCGCGCGGTGCGGTCGTGGCCTCAACATCAACGGCGTCGACATTGACTCGCAATGCGGCGACGCACCCAAAGGTGCGCTGTACATCGGAGCCGATGGCTTCCCGATTCTCGACCCCACGCAGCGCATCATTTCGGATGGTAATCCGAAATGGATTGGCAGCGTGCACACCTCGGTGACGTTCAAGAAGCTGACGTTATCCGGATTGTTGGATGTCAAGCACGGCGGTCAGATCTGGGACGGCACGCGCGGCGCGCTGTACAACTTCGGCGCCCACAAAGACACCGACATCCGCGGCAACTCGTTCGTGTTCGGTAAGACGTGGCTCCCCGGTCCTGTCGGCGGCCCTGGCGCGGGCATGTCCGTGGTGCTCAACCAGGATACGTGGTTCACCGACCTTGGTAGCGGCTTTGGTCCGGTCGGATCGCAGTTTGTCGAGGATGGCAGCTACGTGAAGCTGCGTGAGATCGGCGTCGCCTACTCCTTGGATCAGCAGTTCATCAAGGCGTGGGGCTTCAGCAGCATCGACCTTCGCCTCTCCGCGCGGAACCTGCACACCTGGACGAACTATCGTGGCATCGATCCGGAAGCGAACCTCGCGGGTGCGACATCGCTCATTCAGGGTGTCGACTACTTCAACAACCCGCAGGCGCGTTCGTTCGTGCTCTCGTTCGGCCTGAATCGATGACCGCTGACCTTGCACAAGAGAGAGCTACCGTATGCATAGATATCTGAAGCTCGCTGTGAGCACGGTCCTGCCGATTGCACTGCTCGCCGGGTGCAATGATTGGCTAACGGGAAACGGGCTCACGACCAACCCCAACCGCCCGGTGAAGGCCGGCACGAGCCAGTTGTTCATTGGCGTGACGGTGACGCAAACCGTGCTGCAGACGGGCGACTTCGCCCGGCTGTTCAGCATGTGGATGCAGTCCATGGCGGGGACGGACCGGCAGTACGTACCACTCGCGAACTACGTGTTCGACGAGGACGCGTTCTCAGGCGATTGGAGCAACGCCTACACGGGCGGCGGCTTGATCGACGAACGCGCGATTCAAAGCCAGTCCTTGGCGTCCGGAGACACTGCGTATGCCGGCGTCGCCAAGGTGATGGAAGCGTTGACGATGGGAACGGTCGCCGATGTGTGGGGCGACGTTCCGTACAGCGAGGCTGTGAGCTCCAACCTCCAGCCGTCGCTGGATCCGCAGCAGCAAGTGTTTGCGGAAGTCGAGGCCCAGCTCGATACGGCCATCGTGTACATGCAGTGCGCCTCCGCCACCTGCGCCGGTCCCGGACCGAACGACTTATGGTACGGCGGTGATCTGACGAAGTGGATCGCGCTCGCGCATACCCTGAAAGCGCGCTATTTCCTGCACACGACGTCGCAAGATCAGACGGCGTACGCGGCGGCCCTTGCGGAAGCGCAGCAGGGGATTGCGGACACGACGGGCGATTTCAGGTCGTACCAAAGCTCCGATCCCAATGAAGCCAACCTCTGGGAGCAGTTCATCGTTATCCAACGGTCCGGCTACATTGGTGCAGGTGCGTTCCTCGTGAATCTGCTCAAGTCCACGAGCGATCCACGGTTGGCACTCTACTACAGCACCAATTCGGTGGGTCAGTATGCCGGGGCACCGCCGGGCGGCGGTGGTGGCGACTGGTCAAACCTGAGTAACACGCGCATCGACCCGGCGTTCCGGCAGCCGATCGTGACGTTCGCGGAGAACGAGCTCATTATCGCCGAGGCTGCGTTGCACGCAGGCGATAATGCGACAGCGCTCGCCGCGTTCAATGCGGAGCGCGCCTCTCAGCACGTTCCTGCGTTCGCCGGAACGCTTACGCTCAGCGACATTATTACTGAGAAGTACATTGCCGACTTCCAGGAAATCGAAGTTTGGAACGACTGGAAGCGGACCTGCCTGCCGAACTTGGTGGCGGCGACCCCGGCTGGTATTCCGGGCCGGGTATTGTACCCGCTCTCCGCTGAGCGCGATGCAAACCAGAACATTCCGGCGCCGAATCAGCAGCCGGTTCGGAACTGGGATCAGCCTAACGCATGCCCAACGAATCTCTGACCACGCTGGGTATGGGCGCGGACTCGATGCGCTGAGTCCGCAGCCAGGGTACGTGGCTCGGCCCGGTTTCCCATGCGGGAAGCCGGGCCGAGCACTTTTTTCGGGTGGCGCAGGTATAGGTATGTGTTCGCGAGCGCCGATTGTCGTGCCGCGCTACCTTGACGGTGCGCCTTGAGCGGCGCGAATATGCATGTTACAGTTTTTGTCACCGGGGAGACGCCTAAATGCGAATTGCGCCGTTTGCAATGCTCGTCCTGTGCGGCTGCTACGTAACGACGCCGGTCGCCATGCAGCCGGCCCCCGTCCCGGGCACCAAGCTTCACGTGCAACTGACGGACGCGGGCACTGCATCGCTCGCGCAGTACCTTGGACCGAATGTCAACTTCGTCGATGGCCGTCTGCTGAGCGAGAGCGACACCAGCATGGCGCTGTCGGTATCTGGAACGACGCTCAGATCGGGGGACGAACAGTACTGGAAGGGTGAAGACATCTCACTGCCGCACAGCGCGATCGCGACGATTCAGCAGAAGAAAGTGTCGTGGTGGCGGAGCGGATTGCTCGCAGGAGGTCTCCTGGCAGCTCTCGTTTCGATCCCGCTCGCGGCGGGTAGCTCGTCGGGCGGGCCGAGGCATAGCGGTACGGGAGGACAGCAGTAACGCGACGGGCGTCGCCCGCCTGAAGTCAATACACGGCGATGGTCGACCTGTTGAGGTCGGTCTCGAGAGTCCACCGAACTTCCGTGCCGGGCTTGAGCACGATCACTTGGGTCGTGATCGTGTAAGGGGTACCGATGGCGTGAGCGATGAGTTGCACCTCACCGAGATCGCTCAGCAGATACTTGGGGAAGACAACGTTCGTCACCGCGGTCGCGTTCACGCTGGCTAAATGCGACTGCATGCCTCGATGCAGCACCTGAATATCGACGTTCTGCCAATTGCGATTGTCGACGCGTAGGGTTGCAGGCCCGCCACCCGCCGATTCGTTGGGCGGGTGATGGTGCCAACACGAAACGGAGGCGACCGCCACTGCAGCGATCACGACGAGACGCATGCGACCGAGCATGGCTCTCCACCCTTCTCCGATGCGACGAGTGTGGCTTTCCATTCGGAGATCTTAATCACGCTGACCGATCGAGCGACGTCAAGATTATCCACGCGCATTCGAGTCGCCTATCTCCTTTGCTTGCACGAGCGTCAGTCTTTTACCTAGGCGATGTTTAATGAGTCATAGACCGATACGCGTCCACACCACACGTCTCCCTGGAGGATGCATGCGCGCGTCGCGGTCCAGCGTAGCGCTCTCGATCTTGGCCCTCGGAGCGGCGTTGGTCGCGGTGCCAGTGGCGTCGGCGCAGGATTCGTCGGCTACGGCTCCGGCAGAACCGCCGCAAAACGACCTGTATCCAGCCACACTCAACTACGGCACCGGCCTCATCGATGACCCGGTCGCTTGGGTGTCGCCATCCTCTGGCGATCTCTGGGTACAGACCTCGGCAAAGCACATTCCGTACAATCTGATCAACCAAGCACCGCTCAATACTTCGTCGCAGTGGAACACGAATCTGTCGATCGATTCACACTGGGGCGGTCGCTACGAGGTGGGTTTCTCGCTCTACAGTCAGAACCCGGAGTGGGGGTTTTTCGGCCAGGCGCTGCTACTAAAGGAAGAGCAGGGCAAGTCGTGGCCGGCGATCGCCGTCGGATTCCGGAATCTGGGGCCGTATCCGCACGAGGAACGCATGCTCGTCGGACACGACGTCCAGATCGACTCGACCGGCAACGGCGAGGATGTGACGTCGCCGTTCGCGCGCCACTTTCATTCGACGCCGACGCTGTACGGTGTGGCCACCAAGTCGTTCGCGGTTGGGCGGACCAGCGATGCGAGCCTTACGTTAGGCTACGGCGATGGGCTGTTTTCGGATGAGGGCGACCTGGGCCGCAACTACAACGACAAGGGCACGATCGCCAAGGGCCTTTTCCTCGGCGGCCGATACGCGATTCATCCGGGGCCGAACACGCGGTTCGATTTCGTCGCCGAGAACAACGGATTCGACTGGAACGCCGGCGTCGTGGCCACGTGGCGCGGCATCTCGCTCGGCGTTTACGGGACGGAGCTCGAGGAAGGGTCCAAGTCGCCCACGAAAGGCACGCTGTACAACCTGTACAATTACACGAAAGTCAATTTCAGCCTGGGCTACAGCGGCAACCTGCACGACATTGCGCAGGGCGTCGTGCTCCGCTCGCGCGTCGCCGAGCTGCAGCGCGAGGAGACGCGGCTGCATCTCGAGCTGGCGAAGCGCGAAGAGCGCATCACGGCGCTCGATGACCAACTGCGTAAGGCTCAGGCCGGCGAGCTGGCCGAGGTGGCCAAGCGGCGCCAGCAGCTCGAGTCCGAGATCCAGGCCGAGCGCGATGCGATCCAGAAGGCCGAAGATCGATTGAAGGCGTTGCAGTCCGGCCAGCAGAAGCCGCCCGACCAGCCGCCGCCGACGAAGCCGGATTCCACCACGCCGCCCGCGCGCTAACGGAGACTTCGACCTCATGTCCATGACGCGATGCTGCGCCGCGCTGGCTGCGCTGTTCGTGATGATTCCGGCCGGTGCGCATGCCCAACAAATGAACTACCCGCAGACCCTGTACTGGGGCTCGGGCTTGATCGACATTCCCGTGGCGTGGGTGTCGCCGCTCTCCGGCGACTTCTCGCTCGCGATCTCCGGCAAAACCGTAAAAGGATCCGAGCTTTCGTCCGGACTCGGCGTCGGCAAGGGAATCAATTCGAACTTCGCGATCTATACATCCATTCTCGGTCGCGCCGAAGTGGGTCTGTCGGTGTTCTCCGACGCGCCGGAATGGGGCTTCTTTGGCCGCGGCCTGCTGCTCAACGAGGAAGACTTCCGCGGCCGGCCGGGTTTCGTCGGCTGGATTCCGAGCCTGGCGGTGGGTCTCGAAAATGTCGGACCCTACTCGCACATCGACCGGTTCGGGTTAGGCTACTTCCTGTCGCCGCCGACCAACTCGGATCCGAACCGCAATCACGTGGCGGACTCGCTGCACCAGGGCTTCAGCACGGCCGAGACGGTGTACGGCGTGGCGACCAAGTCGTTCTCGCTGTCCGAGCTCGACAAGGATTGGCCGAACATCGGCATGAGCTTCAGCGTTGGCTACGGCAACGGATTGTTCAAGGACGACGGCGGGTTAGGCGCGGTGTACTCGCACCACGCGACCGGCGGCGTGTTCGGCGGCGTCAAGATGGATTTCTATCCGTCTCCGCGAAGCGTCGTGTCGTTCATGTTCGAGAACAACGCCTGGGATTACAATCTCGGTGCGGTGCTGAACTGGCGCGGACTGCAGGCCGGACTGTACTGGACGGAGATGGGCGCGGGCGGCGTGTCGGATACGGCGCACACGCCGTACAACTACGACAAGTTCGCGTTCACCGTGGGATGGCAGAGCAACGTGTTCGGCCTTTTGCGCGGACACGTGCTGCAGGACAAGGTCTCGCAGCTCGAGGCCGAACAAAAAGCGCTGCTCGCCGAAATCGATGCGCGGCAGAAGCGGGTCCAATCGTTGGAGCTGGACATCGACCGCTATCACGCGCAGAACCTGCTCGACGTCGAGCAGCGGCGCGCGCAGGCGGAGCAGGAGCTCAACGCCGAGCGCGACGCCTTGAAGCGCCTCGAGGAACGGCTTCGCAAGCTGGAGCAGAACACGCCACCGCCCCAGGACAAGCCGCCCCAGCAGTGAGTCGTATCAACTACGCGGAACAATGCCCATGAGGAAACGGCACAGCACTCTCGTTCTCGCGGTCGCGTTGGCGCTGGCGCCGGCGATGCTCTGCGCGCAAGCCGATTCGAGCGGCCGCGACGCGGATTCGGCGGCGCAGGCGGTGTACGAGTCGGAGCGCTCGGCGCTCGTCAAGCAGCTCCAGGCGACGCAGGACCAACTGAGCCAGCTTCGCGGCCAACGGGTCGCGCTCGAAGCGGAGATCGACAACGCGATGGCGCAGACCACTGCCCGGCGCGCGAACGACCTGCTCATGAGCACGGAGCAGAACGCGCTCGTCGAGCTGGACAAGACGCTGTCGACGGCGCAGGACAACATGCAGGCGCAGCGCGATCGCATGAGCGCGTTAGGCGACGCGGTGAAGCGCCGGTCCGGCGCGGTGCTCGTCGTCCTGCTGCGCGCCGATTCGTCGCAATCGTCACCGACGGCGGTCGAGATGTCGTTGGACGGCGGCCCGCCGGATACGCGGACCTACTCGGCGATCGCGACGCAGGCGCTCTCGCAGGGCGCCGTGGATGAGCTGTTCCGTTCGGCGGTGTTGCCAGTGGCGCACACGGTGAACGTGAAAGTGACGGTCAACGGACAGCCGGTGACTTCGCGCGCCAGCGTGAACGCGCAAGTGAACGTCGTGACATACCTGCAGTTCACGGTGCGCAACGGCCAGGTGGTTCCGAACACCTGGACGAGCCAAGGGACGACCCCATTCTGATCTGGCCGATTCTGTGATGATGGTTCGCACGCTCGCCGTCGTGGCCGCGCTCGCGTCTCTCGCGGGCGGCGGACGGCGCGTTGCCGCACAGCAGATGACGCGCGACACGACGACCCGCGCCGCCGCCGACAGCGCCGTGCGCGCCGATACCGGCGCGCCCGACTTGTCGCCGGCGCCGGATCAGCAGCGCGGCGTCGACGCGGAAGTCCGCGCCGCGCTGTTCGAGCTCGCGTCATCGCGGCCGCTGGCCGCGCTGGCGCGCCTCGACTGGCTGCGCGCGACCGCCGACTCGACGCGTCCCGATCTCGTGTTCCTGACCGCCGAGGCGTACTACCGGTTAGGCATGGGCGCGCAGTTCCGCTCGGAGGCCGTCCGCCTCGCGGCCGTCCCGGGCGGCATCAAGTATCAGAGCACGGTCGACGCACAGCTGATGCTCGACGCGTTTCGCCGCGGCGACGATCCGACGGTGCGCACGCTGGCCGCGCAGTCGCCGGGCGGCGATCGCGGCCTCACCGCGTTCGTGTCCGGTCTGTCGGCCTATCGCGCGGGGGATTTTGCCGCGGCGCGCAGCGCGTTTGCCACCGCGCGCGCCGCGGGCGGTGTGTACGCGCCGTACGCGCAGTACATGGATGCGCTGTCGGCGATGGGCGGTGACACGACGCACGGCGCGGCGGCGCTCGACGCCCTGCGCTCGCTGACCAGCGTCGCCACGGGTCCGTTCGGCGACCAGGTTCGCCTAACGGCCGCCGAAATTGCGTTCGAGGAGCAGCAGTACGAGGCGGCAGCCGCGTTCGCCGCGGGCGTCGCGCCCTCGAGCAGCGTCGGCGCGCAAGCGCTCCTCACCCGCGCCTGGTCGCTCTACCGTGCGGGGCAGGCCGATTCGGCGCGCTCGGCGTTCGCGACGTTCGCGAAGAACTATCCGAGCTTGCCGCAGCGGGAAGAAGCGCGGCTCATGTCCGGTCAGGTCCTGCTCGAATCCGGCCACACCGAGGACGCCGAGCGCTATTTCGATGCGATGGCCGACTCGGTGGGCGGCGACCTCGCCGCGCTCCAGGCGCGATCGGCGTCCGGGTTAGGCGCGGCGGCAAAGGCGCTGGTCCAGGCCCGCGCGGCCGGCCTCCTGTTCCTCGATGATCCGCGCAGCGGCAAGACGCTCGCGTTGGACGACGACGTCGACGCCGACGCGGCGACGCTGCTGGCGGTGTTCGATGGCTCGGGCGCTCCGCCCTCACGCTCGGCGCCGAGTGTCGTGTCCGTCGCCCAAATCGAGGCGCGGCTGGACTCGCTCGGCCCTGCGTTAGGCGCGGACTTCCCGCGGCGTCTGGTGTACGCCCCGCCGTCGTCGCAGGCCGTGCTGGCGTCGTACACCGACCGCGCGCAACAGCTGTCCAGCGCCGATGCCGCGGTGACCCTGGCGCAGTTCCGCCTGCAGGAGCAGCTCGACGTGCAGGTGATGCGCATCGCCGCCCTCGAAGACCTGCAGCATCTCACCGCGAGCACGCGCGCGAATCTGGCGGCCGAGGAGCAGCAGTTGACGTCGCTGCAGGACTCGCTCGGACGGGTGGCCGCGTCGCTCGACCGGTCGCGCGTGCGCGTGCACACGATGCTGGCGACGCAGGTCGCCGCAACCCAGACCGCCGCCGCCCAGAACGTGCGCATGGTGGACAGCATCCGCACCGCGTTAGGCACAAACGCCTCGGCGGCCGATGCGCACGTGCTCGACATCGAGGCCAACACGGCGTCGATCTACCAGGCGATGGCGGACAGCGTTGCGCATCAGATCGATGCGATCATCGCCAGGCAGCCGCCGTTCGCGTTGCGCGACTCGATCATGGCGCGGCTCGCCCGCGCCCGAGCACTCCATGACACCACGGTCCGCGTGCTCGCCACCGACGATTCGGTCGTGACGCGTGAGCTCGCGGCCATGCGATCCGTCGAAAGCGATCACGTGCGCGCCATGCGCGCCGCGCTGGCGACCGCGGAGTCCGCGCGCGCCGCCGCGGAAACGCAGATGGTCGCGTTGGTCGACGGGGAGCTGCGCGCACGCGCCGCCTCGCAATTGGCGGCGCTGCAGCACGACAAGGAAGCAGCGGATTACGGATCGGCGAGCGCCACGTTCTTCCGCGCCATCGAGCTCGGGGGCGGCGCCGCCGCACCGGCGTCATCTGCGCCGTCGAGCTCCGCGACCCACACGCCCCGGTAGCCGCGATGCGCGCCTCTGCTGCTCTCGCTCTCGCGCTGCCGTCGGCGCTCTTGCTCGCCGGGCCGGGGCACGCGCAATCGCCGCCGCCTGCCCAGGCAGCGGCGGCCGTGGCGTCGGCGCCGGCCAATCCGGTGTCGCCGGCAGCCGAAGACTCCGTCCGCCGCGTAGCGATCGACAAACTGACCGCGTTCATCGCGCGCTACCCGAACAGCACCCTTCGGCCGAACGCGCTCTTCCAGCTGGCCGAGCTGCTCGTGCGCCGCGCCGACGATGAGTTCGCGGCCGCCCAGCGCGCCGGCAACAACGACGTCACGCAGCCGGACTACGCGGCCGCGGTGTCGCGCTACGAGGAGCTGGTCGCCAAGTATCCGACGTTCGTGAACGGCGACGCCGCGGCGTATACGTTAGGCACCCTGTACGCGGCCGATGCGCGCTACGCCGATGCCGCCAGGATGTTCGAGGCCGTCGCGGCCAAGCCGGGGTCGTCGTACCGCGGCGAGGCGTACTTCCGGTTAGGCGACGCGCGGTTCGAGCAGGCGTCCACCCTGCGCGGCGCGCCGCGGCGCACCATGTTCGTGCAGGCCGCCGATGCCTACCAGAACGCCACCAAGACCGCGTCCCCCGACGGCGACATCTATTTCCTGGCGCTCTACAAGCTCGGCTGGTCCTACTACAATCAGGCGACCCAGCCGAACCAGCCCGAGTATGGACAGGCGGTCCAAGTCTTCGGCCGGCTCGTCGCCGAGTACGACAAGCTGACGCCGGAACGCCAAGCCCGGTTAGGCCTGCGCCGCGAAGCCATCGAGTACATGGCGGTCGCGTTCACGCAGACCGGCGGTGCCGACGCCGCCAACGCGTACTTCTCGTCGCACGCCGATGCGGCGAGCTTCGAGCTGCCCGTGCTCCGCCGCGTGGCCGCGAGCCTCCGCGATCAGGGCGACTTCCCGCGCGCCGTCGCGGCCTACCAGGCCGTGGAAGCCAAGGCCCCCACGGATTCCGGCGCGCTCGCGGTCCAACGCGAAATCATCGACATCTACCAGAACCGCGTGCTCGATCCGGAGCACGCGCAGCAGGCGCGCCTCCAGTTGGTCGATCAGTTTGCGCCGGGTACCGATTGGGCCAAGGCCAACGGCCCGCTCGCCGACACCGCTGCGCAAGTGCGCGAGATGATGCTGCGGCAGAGCGCGCAGTACGCGCTGTCGCAGGCCCAACAGAAGAAAGACAGCGCCCGCTTCGCCGCCGCCGCCGACCTGTACGCACGCTACCTGCGCGAGTTCTCCAAATCGGACAGCGCGCAGAACGCGCAGTTCCTGGCGGGCGAGGCGTACTTCGGCGAGCGCGCATACGCCGACGCGGGCGAGGCGTACACGCACGCGGCCTACGATTACAAAGTGGATCCGAAGCTCGGCCAACAAGCGGGTCAGAATGCCGTGGTCGCGTTCGACTCTGCGGTCGCGCACGACAAGGCCGACACGACGATCCAGGACTCGCTCTTCGCGGCCGTCGACCGGTTCGTGGCTGCGTACCCGACGAGCGACGCGGCGCCCAAGGCGCTGATCGAAAAGGGCCGCCGCGCGTCGGAAGCGTCGCGCTGGGACGTGATGGCCAAGACCTTCCAGACGTTCGCCGAGAAGTATCCGGACAATCCGTACACGCCGACGGCGCAGAAACTGATCGGCGATGCCTTCTACAAGCAAGGCAAGTATGCCGAGGCGCAGGGTCAGTGGGAGAAGGCCCAGTCGATTGCCGGTCAGGCGGGACGCGGCAAGCTCGCCGACTCGATCAACATGATTCGCAACGCGGCCGCGGTCACGTACGGCGACTCGCTGATCAAGAGCGGGAACTACGAAGCCGCGGCCGAGCAGGTGTACGTCGCGTATGCGGATCGGAATCCGACGTCGGCGAAAGCACCGGACGCGTTGCGCAACGCGATCGAGACGTTCATGCTCGCCGACAGCGCGGCGCGCGCGAAGAGCGATACGGCGACGTCCCGCACGGACAAGACGCGCGCGCTGGAGCTGGCCGGACGCCTCGTCTCGCAGTATCCGACGTACAAGTACCGCGTGCAGTACCAGGCGCTCGAGACGCAGCTGCTGGCGGATCTCGGCCGGCGCGAGGACGCGGTGAAGGCGCTCGACTCGCTCGTGCAGCAGAATCCGACGTGGCCCGGCCGCGCCGACGCGATGGTTCGGCGCGCCGTGATGCTCGATTCGTTAGGCCACGCGAAGGATGCGGCGGCGGCGTACGGCGCATTCGCGGCCGCGTATCCCCGCGACAAGCGCGCGCCGGACGCGCAATACAACGCGGCCCTGCTGTACGCGCAGGCGGCGGACTCATCGGATGCGGCGCGTGCGTACGGCACGTTCGTCGCGCGCAATCCGCGCGATCCGCGCGCCGGTGCGGCCCAGCAGGCGCGCATCGTCATGCTGAAAGCGGCCGGCGACAGCGCTGCGGCAGCGGCGGAGCTGGCGAAAGCCTGCGTGCGTCCGACGGCGGAATTCAAGGCCACATGCGCCGATCGGCTGGGCGAGGAAGAATTCCGCGCCGGCGCCGCGCTCTATGCGCAGTACAAGCCGCTCGCGCTCAGTATTCCGAGCCGGTTGAACCTCACGCGCAAGGGCGTGGAGCGACTGTCGGCGCCCAAGCGCCGGCTGCTGTCGGCGATGACGGGGCACTTCACGCGGTCGATCGCCGCCGGTTCGCCGCAGTGGCTCGCGGCGTCGTCGTACTTCGTCGGGCTCGCGCAGTGGGAGTACGGCAACTATCTCAAGAACGTGCAACTGCCGGCCGACCTGACGGGCGAGCAGCTGTCGGCCGCGCAGGCAGGCGCGTCACAGCAGGCGGATCAGTACTTCAACGAAGCGCGGAAGACGTGGCAGACGCTGGTGGACAAAGCGGCGCAGGACAAGATCTCGAACGCGTGGGTGGATCGCGCGAAGGCTGCGTTAGGCGGGACGGTGGACGAGTCGCCGTCGCTCGACACGCCGCCCGCGCCGCCGGCGCCCGCCAAACCCGCGGGGACGCCGTGATGCGCGCGAGAACGAGTGTCCGGTTAGCCGTCGCGGCGTGCGCGCTCGCGCTCGGCGCGGCGGCACAGCTGCCTGCGCAGCGCCAGTCGGCGCCGCCGAAGAAGCCGCCCAAGGCGGGTCAGACGATCATCATTCACGGCCAGGTGCCTACGCCGCAGGTCGTGACGGTGCGTCCGCGCGAGGTGCCGGTGTACGACCGGCAGGTGTTAGGCGCGGAGAACGGATCGACATCGTTCTGGCCGGCGGCGATGCCGGGCTACCGCCTGCTGTCGCGCAGCGAGGTCACCGGCAAGTCGCCCACCGACTCGGCGGCCCCATCGGTGGCCTCCGGAGGGGCGGCGCGGGTCGCGGCCGGGGCAGCGCCTAACGCAGCGGCCGGACAGACCACGGATCTCACGGCGCGCACGCGCGAGATGGAAGCCATCCGCAGCGAGCTCGCCCAACGGCGGGCCCGCCTCGATTCGCTCGAGCGCGCGGACCGCGAGGCGGCCGCGAAGCAGCACGCGGCCGATTCGGCATCGTCGGCGGCCGCGCAGTCGAGCCAGAATGCGGCCAACTCCGCGCAGCGCGCCGCGGAAATCAAGGAATTGCTGAAGGAGCTGGAGTACCGCCGGGCGAGACTCGATTCGCTCGAGGCGGTGGTGAAGGCACTCGGCGTGGCCAGAGACACTCTCCGCGCGCCGCACGATACCACTCAACCCAAACGATGAGCGCCACGGCCCCCATGTGCCGCACTTACTCGGAGGACGATCCTAGATGATGACCTTGCTCGAGTACTACCGCGCCGGCGGCCCCGTCATGCACTTCATCCTCGCGGTGGCAGTGTGCGGGGTGGCCGTGTTCATCGAGCGGTTCTACACGATCGTGATCCGCTCCAAGATCAACGGGCGCGCGTTCATCGAGCGGGTGATCCAGCTCGTGCGCGCCGGCAAGATCGAGGACGCGATCAAGCTCTGCCAGCAGTCGAACGCCGTGCTGCCGGACATGGGCCTGCTCATCTTGCGCAGCCGGAGCCGCGACGAGGCCGATCTGCAGAACGTCGCCGACGCTGCGGCCCTGAGCGTGCTGCCGCGCCTCACGCGGCGGCTGCACTACTTGCCGATGCTGGCCAACGTCGCGACCCTGATCGGCTTGTTAGGCACGATCTTCGGGTTGCGCCACGCCTTCCAATCGGTGTCGCTGCAGGCCGCGGCGCAGCGGTCGGCGGCACTGGCGTCGGGTATCGCCGTCGCCCTGAACGCGACGGGCTTCGGTCTGCTCACGGCCGTGCCGTTATCGGTCGCCCACGCGTATCTCGTGAGCCAGGCGGAAGGCATCATCGAGCAGGTGGACGAGTTCCAGGTGCGGCTCATCAACGCGTTGATCGATCGCCCGGACGTGCGCCTGGGCCACCGGTGAGCGCACGCATGACTGCGACTCCCATCGCGCGCTGAGGAGCCTCCGTGGCGAGTCTCTTTCATCGATCCAAGCAACGGCGCGCCGAACGCGCGCCGGTGACGGCGCACGGGAACATCAACCTCGTGCCGCTGGTCGACACGCTCACCTCCATCGTGTTCTTTTCCCTGCTGACCTATCAGGGCGAGACGATGATGGCGCTCACGTCGTTCGACCTCTCGCTGCCGCCGGTGGTGGTGACCACGCCGCAGCAAGCGTCGCAAGTGAAATCCGAGAAAGACGTGCTCAACCTGCTGCTCGCCGTGCGCGTGAGCAACGACGAGCTCGACGTCGAGCACTCGGGCAACGGCGGATTCCGGCAGGCGATCAAGGGACTCGATGCCGCCGCGTTAGGCACGCTGCAGGCGTTGATGACGCAGATCCGCCAGCAGTATCCGCAGAACAAGGACGTGCTCGTCATCCCGTCCGACGACGTGGCCTACGACAACATCATTCACGTGCTGGAGCGATTGCGCTTGGCGGGCTTCACCGGCATTTCACTCGGCACGCGCGCGCGGGGCGGTCCCGCCGCCGCGGGCCCGGCACGGTAGCAGATGAGCAGCCGCGGACGGGACATGCGGGCGGCGCGTCGCGCCGCGCAGTTCGCCAAGTTCCGGATCACCGAGCTCAATCTCGTGCCGTTGGTCGACACGCTGGTGTCGATCGTGTTCTTCGCGCTCACGACGGCCACCGTCGGCGAGCTCTCGCCGGTGGTGCCGGGCGTGCGCCTGCCCGAGGCACACGTCGGCGCCGCTGCGCTGCAACAACTCACGCTCGGCATCGGGCCGCAGGTCACGTTAGGCGGACGGCCGATCATGAGCACGCTGGATGCGGCGCGCGCGCCATCCAATGATCCCACGCAGCCGCTGCTCATCCCGCCGCTGTACGCGGCGATGCGCGTGGCCGCCGACTCGATTCGCCGCGCCGACCGGATCGCCTCCGGGCAACCGCTGGATGTGCCGCTCGCGATTCAGGGCGACAAGAGCATGCGCTATGACCTCCTCGCGCGCATGATGCAGACGGCGCGGCTGGCCGGCTTCCGCAACCTGTCGCTCCAGGTGAGCAAGCAGGAAGGCCCGGTGGATTCCACGGCGGCCGCGACGGGGGCGCGTTAGGCATGGCCGACGCGCCCCGGCAGCCCATGATGCCCACACCCAGGCGGGCGCGCCTGCCGGTGGACGATACCTCGTTCACCCGCAACATGCGCTACGAGTTCGCGGACGCCGAAGGCCGCGCGATCTGGTACTCGTGGATCGTCTCGTGCGCGCTCGGCATCCTGTGGCTGCTGCTCGTCGCATTCGGCCCGATCGTGCCGCCGTCGATTGCCCTGCTGCCGCAGGAAACGCCGCCGATCGACGTGAAGGTCGAAGACCTCTCGCCGCCCGCGCCGACGCCGCAGCCGGCCGCCGCACCGGCCGCGCCGGCTGCCACTCCGCGCCCTGCCCAAGGGGGCGGGCGCAACACGGCGCCCAAAAAGAACGATGCCGCCGCCTTCGGATCCGCGTTCGGCGGCGCCGCAACGAAGCAGGGCGGCGGCATGGTCGGTGACGTGTCCAACGTGCTGCGCGGCGTCGACGTCAACTCCGGCGCGGGCTCGACGCCGGGCCAGAGCGGCAAAGCGGTCATCGGCTACGGCCAGGGCGGCCAGGGCTCGCGTACGCCGGGCCGCGGAGGGTTAGGCGAAGGACTCGGCAACACGCCGGGCGGCGGCGGCTTGGGCGGCGTCGGCGGCGGTGGCGGTGTCGGCTTCTCGTCCGTGAGCGTCGCGCCCCCCAGCGTCATCCGCGCCGAGAAGGTGGGAGGACCCGGGCGCAACGTGTCGGACTTGGGCAACTACGTGCGCGGCCGGCAGTCGCAGCTGCAGTTCTGCTACACCGAGAACGGTCTCAAGGTGAACCCGTCGCTGGCCGGCACCGTGAACGTCGCAGTGACGCTCACCGGCGCCGGCAACGTGACGGGTGTCGACATCACCAACCACACGTGGTCTGGCGCAGGCTCTGCGGAAACGGAAGCCTGCATCAAGCAGAAGATTCTGGGCTGGCACTTCCCGTCGTCCGACCAGGGCGGCGGCACGTACAGCTTCTCGTTCGTATTCAGCAAGTAGCCGCCGGAGCGCCCGGGCTGCCGCGACCGGCTGCCTAACGGGCGCGGCGCGACACAGGAGGCAGATCTGACGGTGTGGTCGAGAGTGTTCCCGCGGCGGCTGGTGAGTGCGCTCGTCGTCGCGCAGGCGCTGCAGCTCCCGGCGCCCACGGGCTACGTGAACGACTTCGCCAACATCATTCCGCAGGCGAGCCAGCAGCAAATCCAGCGGATCATCGACGACGTCCGCACGAAGTCCGGCGGCGAAATCGTCGTCGTCACGCTGCCGGACATCGGCCAGAACGACCCGAATCAAGTCGCGCTGCAAATTGGTCGCACGTGGAAGGTCGGCAAGTTCGGCAAGCCGGGCGATCCGACGCGCAACACGGGTGTCATCATCTTGGTGGTCCCGAAGGAGACCAACTCGAGCGGCCGCGGCCAGTGCTATGTCGGGACGGGGTACGGCGCGGAAGGCTTCATCACCGACGCTGATGCGGGCGACATGTGCCGGTCGGCGGTCGACTTCTTCAAGCAGCGCGACTACGCGAGCGGCATCGAGCAGTTGACGTATCAGGTCGCGCAAAAGTTTGCCGGCGAATACCACTTCACGCTCGACACGACGCTCGCGCCTCCGGAACCGGTGAGCACGAGCAGGGGTGCGAACAACGGATTTCCGCCGATCGTCGCCTTCTTTCTGATTCTGGTGTTCGTCGTGCTGGTCTCGTCGCTGTCGCGCGGACGCGGGTGCGGCGGATGTCTTCCGCTCTTGTTTTTGAGCGGCATGGGCGGCGGTCGCGGCGGATGGGGTGGTGGAGGCGGCGGCTTTGGCGGAGGAGGCGGAGGATTCGGCGGATTCGGGGGCGGTGGCGGCTTCGGTGGTGGTGGCGGTGGCTCGAGCTGGTGAGGCGCACATGGCGAAGATGACACTCGAACAACTGGTGGAGCAGCTGCAGAAGGCATTTGGCGACGGGCTGCGGGCCGTCGTGCTCTATGGCTCGGCGGCTGCGGGCGAGCACATTGCAAAGCGTTCGGATCTCAACGTGCTCGTGCTCGTTCGGTCGCTGGATCTGCCGCTGCTCGAGCGCGAAGCGGCCATCGCGCGCGCCTGGTCCGAGGCGGGACATCCTCCGCCGCTCACGCTCACGGAAGATGAGTGGCGCTCGTCGTCCGACGTGTTTGCCATGGAGTACGCCGACATCCTCGAACGAAATCGCGTGCTGTTCGGCGCGGATCCGTTTTCGGGAATTCGCGTCGACAGAAAGGATCTGCGGAAGCAGCTCGAGCGCGAAGCCATGGGGAAGTTGTTACAGCTGCGTCAGGGGATTCTCGCGACGGGCGGCGATCGGAAGCGGCTGCTCGAATTGCTCGAGGCGAGCCTGAGCACCTTCATGGTGATTTTTCGCGCGGTGTTACGCGACCGGGGGGAAACTCCGTCCACTGACTACGAGGTGCTGTCGCGGCACGTGGCGCAGTCCACCGGCGTGTCGACTGACGCATTCGTGCGCGTCGTTCAACACGTGCGAGGCACGCAGCACCTCACCAAGGACGACGTCCCAACGGTGCTCTCGGCCTATCTGGCCGGGGCACATCAATTGGTTGTCTATCTGGATAAACAAGGAGCTGGATGATGCGACGCATGCTCGCTGCCGCGGCTGTTGTTCTGGTTGCCGCGTGTTCGCACGACAAGAAGCAGGCGACGCCGCCGCCGATCGCGCAGGACACGACGCCGATGAACCTGGATTCCGTGCAGAGTGCGATTCCCGCCGCGGCGCCCGACACCTTCACGCCGCCCAAGCCGCAGTTGGCTGAGAAGCCGATTCCGCCGGCGCCGCCCGCGTTGATCGAGGTGGTGGAGCGCGAGCAATCGTTCTCGCAGTTCTGCTATCAGGAATTCGGGCAGAAGGTGGATCCACGATTGCAGGGGGGCGTGGCGATGCTGGTGACGGTGGGATCGAGCGGCGTCAGCGATGCGCGAGTGAAGGCGGACACGTGGTCATCGAAGGCGGGGAAGTCGGTGAACCAGTGCCTGGATGAGAAGGCGGCGCGCGCGTGGAAACCGACGTCGGGCGCCGTAAAGCCCGGAAAGTACATCGTGCAGTTGAGCTTCAGGCCGGCGTGACTATACCATTCGAGGGACGCTTTGCTCGGAGGTTACGGATGCGAATGCGGTTGCTCGCGCTGTGCTTCGTGCCGCTGTTGGCCGGGTGTGGCTACAACACGATCCAGACGCTGGACGAACAGGCGAAGGCTACTCAGGGTCAGATCGAGGTGCAGCTACAACGCCGCGCCGACCTGATTCCCAACCTCGTGAGCACGGTGAAGGGATACGCGCAGCACGAGGAACAGGTTTTCAACGAGGTTGCCACGGCGCGGTCCGGCCTCGTAGGCGCGATTCAGACGCACGATCCGCAGCAGATGGCCAACGCCAATGCCCAACTCACGTCCGGGTTAGGCAGACTCTTTGCGGTGGCCGAGGCGTATCCGCAGCTCAAGGCCGATCAGAGTTTTTTGAGGCTGCAGGATGAGTTGACGGGAACCGAGAATCGCATTGCGGTCGCGCGCGGAGATTACAACCAGGCCGCGCAGCAATACAACACGTACATCCGGCGCTTCCCGGCGGCGATCACGGCCAAGGTGATCAGTGCGAAGGAGAAACCGTACTTCCAGGTGACGAATCCGGGAGCGCGAGAAGTGCCGAAGGTCGACTTCTCGAATCCTGCACCTGCCGGCTCGACGAGCAAGCCGCAGCCGTAAGGCGAATGGTGTCGCGGCTGGGGATCCAAACGGCGAGGCTCGTACGGCTCGCCGTTGTCTTTGTGCTCACTGCGTGTGCGACCGCGGGAGGTGGACGTGCCGGCGCGCCGCGCGAGCAGATTGTCCCGATCACGTTTCCCCTTGCGGCCGACTCGGTGCGTTTCACGAGCGGGTTCGGCGATCCGCGCGACGGTGGCAAGCGGAGTCACAAGGGCCAGGACATGTTCGTTCCGCGATGGACGCCGATCCTGGCGGCCGTGGACGGCACGGTGGACTGGATCTCGACCAGTCGTCCGAAAAAAGGGAAAGGCTACGAGCTGCTGCTGCGCGGCGATGACGGCAACCTGTATTTCTACGCGCATCTCAATAATGACGATCCGGGCACGCGGGACAACGACGCGCCGCCGCGATACGCCTACGCGCGGGGTTTGAAGAACGGCGATCGGGTATTGGCTGGTGACGTGGTGGGCTACGTGGGCGATTCCGGGGACGCGGAGGCAGCGGGTCCGCACCTGCACTT